>WRFI01000234.1 GCA_009778875.1 Propionibacteriaceae bacterium
CACCAACTTTTCCCCCAACCCGTACCCAAGCTACGGGTTGCATCTGCCCGCCGGCCATTGGGACGAGATCCTGAACACCGACGACGAGGCCTTCGACGGCACCGGGCAATTCTTGAACGGCCCGCTGGACGCCCCAGAACACGGCCAGACGTTGATCTGCGTCCCCCCGCTGGGGACGGTCTGGCTCCGAAGACTCGGTTAGGAACAGTCAAGGCGGCGAGGGAGTTATGACATGCTGAGCAACGCCGCGCGGGCCGTTTGGGGCAAGTCCATGCCGCAGAGGGCTCAGTTACTCGATGAGCTCGAAGGCTGGAGTCCACTGTGGCGCCACCTGGAAGATTCTGTCGCTGTTGCCGGACGACTCTGGGACACCTGGCTGCCCGACTTGATCCGTCATCAACTCGGGGATGCGTGTGGCGGCCAAGACGGGGCACGGACCTTGCTGTCGTTCATCGCGGGCATCCACGACATCGGCAAGGCCACCCCGGCGTTTTCCGTGCAGGTGGGCGCCCTGCGCGACGCCATGGTGCAGGAAAACCTAACAATGCCAAAGGGTGCCACCTCTCTGCCAGGGCGGTCAACGTGTCCCCATGCTATCGCCGGGCAAGCGATAACCGAGCAATGGCTGGCACAGGTTTTTGGCTGGGCACCAGTTCAGGCCGCCTCGCTGGCGTCTGTCATCGGGGGTCACCACGGCGTTCCGCCCAGCACCGAGAACCTTCGACCCTTCCGTCTGCCAGTCGGCGCTGACGACAGATCAAAGCTGGCCAGCGAACTGTTGGGTGCGGCGCGTTGGCAAGACGTCCAATACGAGCTACTTCAGCACATAGCCGACAAGACCGGGGCAGCATCGTGGCTTCGAGGCCCTGCTTGGAAGTCGTTGCCGCATCCTGCCCTGGCACTGCTACTCGGCCTAGTAGTGGTGTGCGACTGGATCGCGTCAAACACGATGCTGTTTCCTCTCACTCCGATCACAGGTGGGGCACCGATTGCTCAGCCGCAAGACGATACCGGTGAGCGACTTGAACACGCCTGGCGCAAGCTCAGGCTGCCAAGTCCATGGACAGCGGACGATGTTCTCGCAACGGCAGACGAGCTGTTGTCGGCCCGCTTCGATTTCCCGGCGCATTCAGCCAGAGCCATCCAGCGTGCCGTTGTGGACGCTGCTCGAGACATGGATGCATTAGGAATGCTCATTATTGAGGCACCTATGGGTGACGGAAAGACTGAAGCCGGCCTGATGGCCGCCGAGGTTTTGGCTGCGCGCGCAAAGGCTGGCGGGGTTTTTGTCGCGCTGCCAACCCGCGCAACCAGCGACGCCATGTTCTCTCGCATCATGAAATGGATCGCTCATGAACCATCGACTGATCGCGGTGAAAGTTTGGTACCAGATGGCGATGACGCCGCTGATCGTCGGTCCGTATTCTTGGCGTATGGCAAGTCCTGGCTCAACTCTGATTTCCGAGCCGTCCCGCACAGTGCGCCTCTGAGCAGCGATGTCGATCTGGACGGTGATGCCGACCAGCGTCTGGGCGCGGGCGGGGCCTACGTCGATGCCTGGATGGTTGGGCGACGAAAAGGCGTGCTGGCCGACTTCGTCGTCGGCACAATCGATCAGGTGCTGTTCGCCGCGCTTCAGTCTCGCCATGTCGCGCTGCGCCATCTTGCGCTGGCACGAAAAGTGGTCATTCTTGACGAAGTCCACAGCTTCGATGCGTACATGAATGTCTACCTTGAGCGCGCGATTGAGTGGCTTGGCGCATATGGAGTGCCGGTAATAGCCATGTCGGCCACGTTGCCGCAGGCGTTGCGGAATCGGCTGTTTGAGGCCTATCAGAGGGGCAATCATTACCTGGATCATGCCCCAGCACAGACATCCAGCGCATGGGATCGAGCCAAACTAACCTCAAGCGCGGTGAAGCTGACAGAACCGTCTAGTGTACCTGTATCGCCGACTTCGAGCGTGGTCACCTACACGAAGGATGGCGAGACGCTTTCAATACCCGTCGCGAGTTCGACTCCCTCACGCAGCGTCAGGATGGAGGCTGGCGCTGACGACTACGTCCTCGCGATACTGCAGGATGCGCTGTCAGACGGTGGTTGCGCGCTGATCGTGCGCAATACTGTAAAACGGGCCCAGGACACATACCAACGGGTTGTCGATCAGTTCGGGCCCGACAATGTGAGGCTGCTTCATTCACGCTTCCTGGCATCCGATCGCTCGCGTCTTGAGGCGGAACTCCGGAAAGACCTGGGTAAGCCCGGCAACAATAAACGGCCTGACTGGCGCATCGTCGTGGCGACACAAGTCGTCGAGCAAAGCCTGGATCTTGATTTCGACCTGCTGATCACCGACCTGGCGCCCACGGATCTTCTGCTGCAGCGCATCGGGCGTCTTCACCGGCACGATGATCGCCTGCCACAACAGCGTCCGGCGAAACTGCGGCAGGCTCGGTGCGTGGTGGTCGGAGTGGATGATTGGGCGTCCGCCCCACCGGTCATCTACAGCGGCAGCGTCACTATTTATCACCACCATCTGCTGTACCGCACGGCGGCCCAGGTGCTACGTGTTGTCCAATCGAATGGAGTTATCACATTGCCCGATGATATCGCGCCACTCGTCGAAGAGGCCTATGGCGATAGCCAGGTTGGGCCAGAGGACTGGCAACAAGCCATGGCTCTGGCCAGAAGTCAGGCTGCCGGAATCAGTGCTTGCAAGGAGTCTGCCGCACGATCATTTAGGCTTCCGTCACCGAACGCTTCGGGCCGGGGTCTTGTTGGGTGGCTTGACGGCAGCGTCGGCGATGCCGAAACAGGTGCCACTCGAGCGCAAGTGCGCGATTCGGGCGATGGCTTCAGCGTCCTGGTCGTGCAGACATCACCGCATGGGCAGTGGCGCCTGCCCGACTGGCTTGATTCGAAGAGGCGTGGCGAGGCACTGACAATGGAGGCGATACCTTCAGGCAAGATGGCCGAGGCGCTGGCCGGCACCAGCGTTGGCCTACCCGACTGGGTGTGCGAGAAGTACGGCGACGCCATCATCGGGGCCCTCGAGGCCTTGATGCCACCAACCTGGCAGAAGTCACCAGCTCTTACTGGTGAGCTGATACTGCCTCTGGACGAAAAATGTCAGTGGCACCTGGAACCATTGACTGTGAGCTACGATCCACACCTTGGATTGAGCGTTAAGGAGGACAAATGACGGACAGTGGCGCAGAATCCAATGACGACACCACGTTTTTCAATCTGGTTGATGAGCCATGGGTTCTGGTACTCGACGAAAACGGCCAGCAGCGGGAGTTGTCGATGCGCGAGACGTTCCACAGGGCCGCCGAGATGCGGGCGCTGAGCGGCGATATCGCAACACAGACGTTCGCAATCCTTCGGGTGCTGCTGGCTGTGCTGGGCCGAGCCGTGTTCGGCCGACAGG
>WRFI01000235.1 GCA_009778875.1 Propionibacteriaceae bacterium
CGATCTCGAGTTGGTCGATCAGCCTGTCCTGGTTTGCCTGGCTGGTGGTCTGGCTGGCCGCGGTGTGGGTGGCCGGGCGCAATTACGGCTGCATCTTGCGGCTGGGCGGCAAACGCCGCAGCTTCATGGTGGGCGGCGCTGCCACATACGTCCTGCTGTCCGCCGCCGCCTCGCTGATCGTCACCGTCGCCTACTACGCGGTCGACAAGCCGCTGAACAACCTTGCCGTGCTGGGCGGTTTCATGGCCCCTCCGGATGTCTTCGGCTGGGCTGCCCATGGCCCGGTGGTGGTGTTCGTGGAGCAACTGGCCGTCCTCGTGTTGCTGGCGGGGTTCGTCCACACCTTCAAGGCAGCGCTGGGCCACTGGTACGGCTACGCGGCCCTCGGTGTGGTCGTGGCGCTGGTCGCCGTGTTCTCGTCGATCACGCCGTTGCGTCACCTCGAAGGGCGGTTCTTTGTGGCGCTGCTGTTCGGCCACAATCCGGCCGTCCAGATCATCATGTGCCTGGTGCTGGCGGGGTTGATCTACGCCCTCAGCAAGCCGATCCTGGACCGCACACCGGTCTAGAGCGGCTTGCCGTTGTGGGTGCGCCGACGCTTCGGCTTGGCCTTGGCGTCGCCCTGAGCGGGTGCCCCCGAATCCTCCGCGGCGCGACGGGCCCGCTCCCGGCGGCCGATCTCGGCCGGGGCCGCTTTGTCGTCATGGCGCCGATCCTTGCCGCCTCGTCCGCCCTTGTCACGTCCGCCCTTGCCGTGACGGTCGTCGCGCTTGTGGCGATCGGCCAGGTACTCGGCCTCCTCGCGGGGACGGGCCTGCGCCAGGCGTCCCTTGGTGCCCTCGGGAATGCCCAGGTCGGCCAGCAACTGGGGGGTGGTGGAATACGACTCGGCGATCTCGGCGAAGTCCAGGTCCAGCGCCTTGTTGATGACGCGCCAGCGCGTCACGTCGGCCCAGTCGACAAACGTCACGGCCACGCCGGACGAGCCGGCCCGCCCGGTGCGCCCGATACGGTGTACGTAGGTCTTTTCGTCGTCGGGGCACTCGTAGTTGATGACGTGTGACACGTCGGCGACATCGATGCCCCGGGCGGCCACATCGGTGGCCACCAGCACCTGGGCGTCGCCCTTGCGGAACTTCTTGAGCGCCCGCTCCCTGGCCTGCTGGGTCAGGTCGCCGTGGATGGAGACGGCGTTGAAGCCCCGGTCATCCAACTCGTCTGCCAGACGCTGCGCCGACCGCTTCGTGTGCGTGAAGACCATCATCTTCGCCACATTGGGCGCCTGCAGCAGCTTGCCGATGATCTCGGGCTTGTCGAGGTCGTGGGTCTGGTACACAAACTGGGTGGTCTCCGGCACCGTCAGCATGGCGTCGTGGCCCTCGGCCCGCACGTGGACGGGCTGATGCATGCGGGCCCGGGCCAGCGCGACGATCGGGCCGGGCATCGTCGCCGAGAACAGAAGCGCCTGGTGCGGTGAGGCGCACAGGTCGGAGATGGCCTCGACGTCGGGCAGGAAGCCCATGTCGAGCATCTCGTCGGCCTCGTCCAGCACAAGGCGGACGACATTCGACAGGTCCAGGCGGTGGCTGCCGGCCAGGTCAAGGATGCGTCCCGGCGTACCGACCACGATGTCGACGCCGCGTCTCAAGGTGTCGACCTGGTCGTCGTAGCCGACGCCGCCATAAACCGTCAGCAACCTGGCTCCCCGTAGCTTGTTGGCGGCGGTCAGCTCAACGGTGATCTGCAAAGCCAGTTCCCGGGTTGGTGTCAACACCAGTGCCTGTGGCTTGCCGGGGTGGGCAAGCTCGTCGAAGTCGTCGTCGCCGGGCAGCAGGACGTGCTGCAACAGCGGCAGGCCGAAGGCTAGCGTCTTGCCGGTGCCAGTGCGGGCCTGCGCGATGATGTCGGCGCCGCTCAGCACAATCGGTATGGCCATCTCTTGGATCGGGAAGGGGTGCTCGATGCCCACGTCCTTCAGCGCGTCGATCAGGGGGCGGTCGATGCCGAGATCGGCAAAGCTAGACGTGGTGGCCAGGCTAAGGTCACCCGTTAGGGGGTCTGTCATGGGGCTGCTTTCATTGCTCTGCGGCGCCGAAACCGACGGGGCGGTGTTCCGGCGAGCCGAGATCTAGGTAGGCGACACGAGTCGCTGGAACCACCAGGTGGCGTCCTTTGGGATCGGTCAGATGCAGCAGCCCGTTTGGTTCGGACAACGCATCGCGATACGCCTGCACGACGTCGTCAACGCCTTGGTCGGCGTCAATTGAAACCTCGCGCGCCACATCGGCGATACCGATCTTGATTTCCATTAAGCCCATCTTAGCCGATTTGGCAATCAGCTTAGTCAGCGGGCTCCAGCCGCATCAGGGTGACGGTGACGTTGTCGTGGCCGCCGAGCTCGTTGGCCCAATCGACCAACTGGCAACAGATCGCCCAAGCCTGGGGGTCGTTGCCCTTGGCCTCTTCGGCTTCGATCGCCTTCGATAGCGCGGCCGCCATCATGGCGGGGTCCGACGAGTAGTTCCACAACCCGTCGGTGCAAGTCATCAGCCAGCCGGGTTCCGTGATCGCCAGCGACGTCATCGTGGGGACGACGTCGGACGAGCCCGGCCCCAACCATTTGGTGATGGCGTGGGCCCCTGAACTGGACTCAGCGATTTCTCGGTCGATGCCGAGATTGATTTGGGCCTGAGCCATCGAATCGTCGGTGCTGAGCAGCAGCGGTTCGCCGCCATCGGGCATCCAGTACGACCGGGAGTCGCCAATGTTGGCCACAATCGCCTGTTCATGCCAAACCATCGCCACAATCAGTGTGCAGGCCCAGGTGCCTGCAGTGGTGACGCCCGAGGCCTCCAAGATGGCGTTGTTGGCACGGGCGAAGGCCTCGACGAGGGCGTCCGCCTCGCTGAAAGTCGGCCCGGCCTCGCGCAGCCGCCCGGTCAGGTAGTCGCAGGCCACGCCGACGGCCAGAGCCGAGGCCTCCTCGGAATGCAGGGATGTTGAGACACCGTCGCTCACGCACGCCACGGCGATGGCACGATCGTCAGCGCCGCTGCCGGCTGCCAGCGCGATGGCGTCTTGGTTGGGAGAATGACGCAAGCCAACATCGCTGGCTCCCCCTGCCCACACCGTGGGGCGTAAGACAAAACTGTCGCGATCCCCTGTGGTCTGTTCCCAATCGTCGTTGCCAACGGTGGTCGTAGGTCGGTCGTCAGCAGGCGTCATTTCTTGCACCACAACCAGCGTTAACCAGCGATGGGCACGACGTGCTCGGCTTGCTTGCCTTTCGGGCCTTGGGTCGTCTCGAATTGGACGCGGGCGCCCTCCGCCAGGGTGCGGAAGCCCTCGACCTC
>WRFI01000236.1 GCA_009778875.1 Propionibacteriaceae bacterium
ACACGAGCACCCAACAGATAACCAGCGACGCCACCGAAACCGACACCGACGCAGCCCAACACATTCAGCGGCACTGGAAAAACCACCAAACCAGCCCCGCCCCCACCCCATCGGGCGCGCCAGGAGCCACCGCGCCGACCCCAGCCCCCGACGACCCATACGGCCAATAAGACACCAAACCTTCAAACACAGGCCTATCCAAACCAGCAAACCTTGATACAGTGCAACAATGAACACCGAACCCAGCCCACGGCCCGTTTCAATGTTTAGGACAAGGAAATGTTGACCATGGAAGGCCCGTTTCAACGTTTAAGACAAGGAAATGTTGACCATGGAACAGATTGAGGAAGTCCAGAGTCCGCCCGGTGTGGGTGCGTCAACCATCCCGCCACCTGTCACAGGCCAACCCGCTCGTGTTTCTTGGCAACAACCAGATCACTGACCCGACCAGAGCCAGCGCCTTGGTTCACCGCTTCAAAGTCCAGTTTGGTTGGCGCACTTACGGAACGATCACCACCTGGAAAACCGGGTCGAACACCGGGGTTCCATCAAACGCATTTCCAGCTCTTGAGCGGATGTTCACAATGTATTCCCCGCCGAACAGGTCATCATCAGCCGGCGACGTGTCGCAAACGACCCAACCTTCCCCAAGGCCGGCCTCCTCATCGAAGGAATACGCCACATCACCGCCAAGAAGAGACAGATTGTGTGCCGTGTCTGCCTGGCCTCCCGCATTCAGATGGTAGCAATATGCGTAATGGGCGCCGTCCAAGGTGGTCAGGAAGACAGGCGGCATGTCGCCTGGTGGCGGCCAATCGTCTAGTTTCGTGCCGTCGGCCTTGACCGCCCGGTCGTCGACGGACAAACGTACGCCAACCGCTCGTTTCGATCCTGCCCCAACCCACCTGAACTGCTCAGCGTCCAGCCAAACGGTGGTCACTTCCTGCACTGTGTATACCAGGCCGGTTGCCCCGCTGAATGTCTGGTTCACCTGGACTACCCCGAGCGGGCCTGATGCGCCGCTGGCGGTCGGAAGCGGGGTTGGTGTTGGGGTAAAAGGCTGGGCTGGTGTTGCCGATGCTGTCGGGGTGACGCTCACCGGTGGCTGGGGTGCAGGTGGTGTGCAGCCGGCTAACGCCACGGCCAGGGACAACACCGTGCCCAGCAGGCCAGCTTGTTTCAACTGTCTAGTAGCCACCGATGCCGCCTTCCGTGTGAACATGATCTGTCCAGTAGCCCGGATCTGGGGCCGTCAGGGCTCCGCTGCCACGATTCAACTCGGTCTCCAGTTTGGCCAAGTCGGCCGCCGCGTCGCGGTCGCCGTCTTCGAAGGCGCGTATCACGTCTTTGAACACCTGGGAAGCCATGTCGGTTTTCCACGAAAGGTCAACCAGAAAGTCGCGCATCCGCCAGCGAAACAGGTCCCAGTTGGCCCAGCAGCCTTTGTCTCCACGGCCGAACGCCTCATCGCGGTACCATGACATGCTGTCGGTCATCGACTCCACGGTGCCGCGCACCTCAGCCAGAATATCCGCCATCTTTGGCAGGACCGGGTAAGTGCCCTCGCACAGCTGTGAACACTTTTCCGGGTCAATCAGCACCTCGGCCCAGTTTGAGCTTTGGTCGATGGGCTGGCCGGCGAACGGGGTGGCGAACGCCCACGGCTCGCTGAAAGTGGTTTCGTACGAGGACTGAAGACTGGCCTTCAGCAAGTCTTCTTGCGTGGCGTTGTCGTCGAAAATGTTTTGGATGCTTTGGCGGAAAGCCTCCATCAAAGACACGTACGTGGTCGCCGGCTGCGGGTTATCGTCGGGCGGCCGGAGAAAATCGCTGACAAGAGTCAGCCCCGCCGCCCCGACCTCAACCACCGCCGCCGCCGGAGGGAAATCAAATGTCAGGGCGGCCGCGAACAGGTCGAGCCCGTGAGCCATCACACCGATGATACCGCTGATCACGTCCCAGGCAGATTCATACTGCAACGAACACGCCTCGAACGCCTTGGTGGCGCACTCGACAGTGTCATCTACTGCCTGTTGTGTCTTGTCCCAAAGGCCCTGCTCGCCACCCAACGCGGCACCAAGAACAACACCCATGGCATAGTATCGGGCCGCCGCGGCTTCAAACATGTTCACGAAATAGTGCTTGAACGCCCAGATGAAGTCACCATTCATGTCATTGACAACGCTCACCATCTGGATGATGTAACTGTTCAGATCTGTCCCCCCACCGCCCTCCTCGGATGTTCCCAACTTCCGCAACACTTTGCCCAAATCACCCATGTAGGCATCAAAACCGGAAGGCGCCGGCATGAAGGCGAACGGTTCAACCAGCGCGTCTATGGTATCGCAGATATCCGTGAACTGCGCCACCAGCCCCGGATCCGTAAGCGTCGAGGAATAGACGTCATAGTCGCCGCTCGAGTCGGACACGTGGGCTATCACTTCGTTGGCCATGAAGCCTCCGCCACCTCCACTGGCGTCTGGCCGGGAAAAGTGGACCGAGTAGCCCTGACACATCAGCCGGTACTGTGATTCCGTGCGGTCCCGATAGAACAGATTTGGGTCCGCGAGATCGTGCACATACGCGTCGATCGCGGCACGTTTCAGCGCGCCGGTGTCGGGAACAGTCATGGTTGGTCACCTCGGTTGGTTGATGTTTCGGCTTGTCAACGGCACATTCGTCAAGCACGACTGTGTGTCTGTGACCGCCGAAACGGATGGATGACGCTCACTCTACTCCTGTCTGCGGGTTGGCGCAGGCCCGCGCCCTTGAAAACGCGCTTCAAGCTGGTACACGCCTCTGGCCGGGCTCCACGGCGTGTCTGATATCGCTCCGGCCGCTGGGATGGTCACATCAACCGATCGGGAGCCGGGGCAGGGCCGCTAGACAGTTGCCCGAAAGCGGGTCGGCGGGTTTCGTACTCAACCCGGGGAGCAGGGCTGATCCTCATGGCTTGTCGCGGGCCAGTCAGCGCCGGTGAGCCGGCAGTTCAGCTGTCTTGTCCATGACCACGGCCCCGCGGGGAACCTCTCTGCTACCCTCCTCCGGGCCTGGGAAGCCGTGGTTCGGTCACTGTCGTCGCCTCGTCTGGTTGGTGTTTCGGCTTGTCATCTGTACATTCGCCATACCACAGCGGCAGTGCTGTGGCCGCCGAACCGGTCGGATGGGCATCATCTTTCGCCTGCCGTGGGTGCGGCGATGTGGGGCTGACCGCCCGGCCGGCCCCGCAACATCTGCGACCTGTTAGTTAGGATCCGCCACGGACATCCCGCCTGGCCAGCCGGGCGGGTCCCGTGGCGGTATCGTTGTACCTGACGGTGCTGGTTGCTGGTTGAAA
>WRFI01000237.1 GCA_009778875.1 Propionibacteriaceae bacterium
CCGAAGGAGCGCCGGGTTAGGCGGAGCCCCCAGAGTGGAGGGAGACGATAAGATGCCGCAGGCATCGTCTCCCGGAACGCGCCCCGCGACGGAACAACTTCCCCCCGAGGGAACGCCCCCCGCAGCCCGCGCTATCCATCGCCCGCTCGAACCGGCGTTCCACCCGCCATGTCAACCGGCTGTCCACGGGTGGCGGGTTTCGTGAATGGGGGTGGCTGAGCGAGCCCGCCGCGTCAACCGCTATCTAGCGCCCTGCTCGTAGCGCCAGGAGTCGGCGCAGGCTTGGTCGATTGTCAGCTCGGTTTGCCACCCTAGATCGGCCTTCGCCTTGGCCGGGGAGCAGTAACACTCGGCGATGTCGCCGGCACGCCGGGCCACTATCTCGTACGGAATGTCCCGCCCCACGGCCCGTGAATAAGCGGCGATCAGCTGCAACACGCTGACACCCTGGCCGGTGCCCAGGTTGAAGATGTGCACGCCAGGATTGGTGGCGGCAATCGCCGCCACGTGACCTTTGGCCAGATCGACGACGTGGATGTAGTCGCGCACGCCGGTGCCGTCCACCGTGTCGTAGTCGTCGCCGAAAACCATCACCTTGGCGCGCTTGCCGGCCGCCGTCTGCGCCACGTAGGGCATCAGGTTGTTGGGCACGCCCTGGGGCGTCTCCCCCAGAAGCCCGCTGGGGTGCGCCCCAACCGGGTTGAAGTAGCGCAACAGCGTCACCCCCAAGCCCGGATCGGCGCCAGCGGCGTCCACCAGTAACTGCTCGTTGGCGTACTTGGTGCGTCCGTACGGGTTCGAGATGCCCACCCCCGTCAGGCTGGTTTCGGTCAGCGGCAGTTCCTCGGGTGTGCCGTACACCGTCGCGGAGGACGAAAAA
The DNA here is from genome assembly GCA_009778875.1 of Propionibacteriaceae bacterium. GTDB lineage: Bacteria > Actinomycetota > Actinomycetes > Propionibacteriales > Propionibacteriaceae > WRGV01. The sequence goes on from WRFI01000237.1 coordinate 881, forward strand.
ACCACGCGGTGGCACCCCTGGGCCGCCATGACGCGCAACAAGGTGATCGTCGTGTTGAGGTTGACGTCCCAATAGCGAAGCGGCTGGGCCACCGACTCCCCGACCGCCTTCAACCCGGCCAAATGGATGACGGCGTCGGGCCGGTGTTCCTCAAACACCGCCGTCAGCCCGGCCTCGTCCCGCACGTCCAGCTTGTAGAAGGTCGGCGTGACTCCGGCGACCTGCCCGATTCGGCCAATGACGCTTTCCACCGAGTTCGACAGATCGTCGACGATTTCCACCTGATGTCCGGCCCCGATCAGCTCGACGGCCACATGACTACCGATGACCCCGGCCCCGCCGGTCAAAAGAACTCGCACAGCTTCAGTCTATCCACCACCCGCTACGGCAAGGGCGCGCAGCGCACACCTCGGGCCGCCAACTCCGCCGCGCCGCCGTCTGGCTCCGTCAGCACCCACAGGCCGTCCGGCATGACCGCCACGGTGTCTTCCCAGTGCGCCGACCACGACCCGTCGGCCGTCGACACCATCCACTCGTCGCCCGCTTCCACGACGCTCTCCGTGCCGAGGGTCAGCATCGGCTCGATGGCCAAGGCCATGCCCTCCACGATGCGCGGCCCCCGATGGGGGTGGCCCCAGTTGGGGACGTCCGGCGGCTGGTGCATGGCCGAGCCGATGCCATGCCCGGTGTATTCGCGGATGATGCCGTACTTGCGTCCGCTGTGGCCCATGGCTGACGCCTCGATGGCCGCCGAGACATCGCCGATGCGGGCCCCCGGCCGCACCGCCGCGACACCCGCCCACATGGCCGCCCGGGTGGCCTCGATCAGCTCGAGAGCTTTCGGCGACGCCTCGCCGATGACCACCGTCCGGGCGGCATCACCGTGCCAACCGTCCACTATGGCGCCGAAATCGATGCTCAAGATGTCCCCGTCGCGAAGCATCCGCGGCCCGGGTATCCCGTGGACGATCTCCTCGTTGACGCTCAGGCAGACGACGCCCGGGTATGGCGGCAGGCCCATCCCGGCGCCGTATCGAAGGAAGGAGGACTTTGCCCCATGGCTGGCCAGAACGTCTCGCCCAACGGCGTCCAACTCCAGGGTCGTGACGCCCGGGTGCGCGGCCGCCGCCATCGCCTCCAGGCCGGCCGACACCACCAGCCCCGCCCGGCGCATGACCGCGATCTGATCCAGACTTTTGATCTGGATTCCTCGGGGGGCTTTGGGGCGTGGCGGGCGCGCCGGGCTGCGTCTCATAGGTCGCTCAGGGTCGACGTCAAGACGCTAAACCTTCAGCCCGTCTAGAGCTTCCATCAGGTTGTCGGCCGACTGTTCGATGGTGCCCGAGCCGTCCACGTGCACCACCAGGCCACGGGCCTCGTACTCGGCGATCACGGGAGCCGTCTGGGCCTCGTAGACCTCTTGACGGTGCTTGATGACGTCGGGGGTGTCGTCGGCCCGTCCCTCAATCTGGGCGCGCTTGATGAGCCGCTTGATGACTTCGTCGGACGGCACGTCAAGCATGATGACGGCCGTCAGCTTGGCCTTGGTGTCGTCCAAGATGCCATCCAAAAACTTCACCTGATCGACGGTGCGCGGGTAGCCGTCGAGCAGCCATCCGGTGATGCAATCCGGCTGGGCCAGCCGCGACTTCACCACCTGGTTGGTCAGATCGTCCGACACCAGTTGGCCGCTGGAGACCAGCGCGTCTATCTGCTTGCCGAGATCTGAGCCGCTGGCGATTTCCGAGCGGAACATGGCACCTGTTGAGATGGCCGGCACATGGTAACGGTCAGCGATGCTGCCCGCGTGTGTACCTTTACCGGCGCCTGGCGCGCCAACAATGAGGAACCGTGGCATGGTATGTCCTTCCTTGGACGAGGTTTACGACATACCAATACTACGACATCACGCCTTGACGGGCGCTACTTCAGGAAGCCTTCATAGTGACGCTGATGCAACTGCGACTCGATCTGCTTGACGGTGTCGAGGCCGACGCCCACCATGATCAGCAAGCTCGTGCCGCCGAAGGGGAATCGGCTACTGGTGACGCCAAGGAACACCATCGCTAACGTTGGAATTAACGCGATGATACCTAAGTAAAGCGCACCGGGGGCCGTCAGGCGGCTCAGCACGTAGCCCAGATAGTCCTCGGTCGGCTTACCGGCGCGGACGCCCGGGATGAAGCCGCCGTACTTCTTCATGTTGTCCGACACTTCGACCGGGTTGAACGTGATGGAGACGTAGAAGTAGCAGAAGAAGACGATCAGGATGAAGTACAAGAAGTTGTACCAGAAGCCTTCCTGGCGGCTCACCAGGTGCGACTGGATCCAGATCGCCACCGGGCCGGTGTTCTTGAAGAAGGTGTAAAGCACCGGTAAGTACAAGATCGACGATGCGAAGATGACGGGGATGACGCCCGACTGGTTGACCTTCATCGGGATGTA
>WRFI01000238.1 GCA_009778875.1 Propionibacteriaceae bacterium
ACCGAAACCTGTCGCTGGCAGATCAGCCAGTCGTCCGGCGTCCCGACCAAGCACCCCATAGCGATGGTGCACCGGGCGTACGGGCTATAGGCGGGGTAAATTTTCTGTGGCTCCGGCGCTGCACCTGCTTGGGGGACCACCCCGTCGGCTCCGCCGCCACCCCTCCTAAGGAGGGGAATTTTCCGTGGTCCCGCCGGTTGACATGGCGGGTGGAACGCCGGTTCGAGCTGGCGACGGCGCAGACGCCTGCCCAGGCCGGGTGGCCACTTGATCATGCGTCGAGTACGGCGTCTGTGCGCTCGGGCCGGCTGGAGCCCGCCGCGTCAACCACCCCGGCGGCTCCGCCGCCACCCCTCCCCAGAGGGGAATTTTCTGTGGCTCCGGCGCTGCACCCCTCGCGTCAACCGGTTGTTGCCTTAGCCCAGCAGGGGCAGCATTTGGCCCACGTCGCTGGCGTGGGCGCCGGAAAACCGCACCAAGCTTGCTTGGACGGCGTCCTCCCAGCTCAGGGCGCCCGTCGCCAGGCGGACGGCCGTCTCTGGCGCCAGTTCGACCACGTTGGGCGGGGTGCCGCGCCGATGGGTGGGGCCCGCACCGTCCAGCGCGCCGACCTGACCGGCGGCAAATGGCGGCACCCTCACCTCGATGGTGTTCCCGGGGTTCGCGGCAGCCAGCGCGGCAACCACCGCGCGCGCGGCGGCGGCCAGGTCGTCCCGGCTGACGGGTGCGCCGTTGCTCAGCGCTGCCTCGACACGGCCAATGGCTGGGTTCACGCCCCAAGCCTATCGAACTAAGCCTGAATCCACCGATCATGAGCTGCTGCGCGACCCTATCCAGGCACCCTGACTGCGTTGTCAACGCTCAACAGGCGTCCAGCCTGTCTTCGCATCGACGCCTTGCCAGCACACCTGTCTAGTGCTCGCTACGCTCAGCATCGGTGGATCCAGGCTAAGATTCTGTTTTAGTGAAAGGAACCATCGTGGCAACTCCGCATAACTCCGCCGAGCCGGGCGATTTCGCCCCGGCCGTCCTCATGCCGGGTGACCCGAAGCGGGCCGAGCGCATGGCCCAGCAGATTTTGGCGGACGCCCGGATGGTGACGGACGTGCGCGGCATCATGGGCTTCACCGGCGCCTACGCCGGGGACGGCCCAAACCAGGGGCGTCCGCTCTCGGTGATGGCGTCGGGCATGGGCATGCCGTCGATCGCCATTTACGCTTACGAGCTGTACAGCCAGTACGGCGTCGAGCGAATCATCCGGGTGGGCACGGCCGGCGGAATCGCGGACGAGGTGTCGGTGGGGGACGTCGTCATCGGTGTCGGCGCCCACACCACCTCGCAGATGAACGAGTTGCGAATCCCCGGGACCCACTTCTCGGCGGTGGCCGACCTGACGATGGCGGCGGCGGCCAAGGCGGCGGCCGGCGGGGACGCGCGGGTGTTCACCGGCACGATCCTCTCCGAAGACCACTTCTACTTCAAGCTGCCCGGCCAACTGGACGCGCTGCGGGCCCACCACGTGCTGGCCGTCGAAATGGAGGCCGCCAGCCTGTACGGCGTTGCCGCCAGTTTCGGCAAGGCGGCCCTGGCCGTGTTGACCGTCTCCGACCATCTGACGAAAACGGAACCCCCGATGACGTCAGATGAGCGCGAATCCGCCTTCCAGGGCGCGCTCAAGCTGTCGGTCGCGGCGGCCTTCGCCGCCTGACACAGCCGGGACAAAGGAGTCACACCCATGTGCGAAAGTGACCATGAAGGGTGTGCGAAAGTGACCACGGAACGTGTGTGAAAGTGGACATCAAGCGTGTGTGATAGTGGACATCGTGTTCCTGCGGCAGTACACCTCTGGGTATGTCAGAATACCTTCCGCGCCTTGTAGATCGCATATTGCCAGATCTACTGAGCATCCCGCCCAGCACGCCCAATGAAAAGCTAATTCTGAGTCAGCACACTGGTGACGAGTCACCCCAACTCGGCCAGGATGGCCGCGCTGGCTGACATGCCCAGGCGCGTGGCGCCCGCATCGATCATGGCCTGCGCCGTGGCCAGCGTGCGGATGCCGCCCGAGGCCTTCACTTGCAGGCGGTCGCCCACTGTCGCCTTCATCAGCCGCACCGCCTCAACCGTGGCGCCACCAGCCGGGTGGAAGCCCGTCGACGTCTTGACGAAGTCGGCCCCGGCGGCCTCGCTGGCCTGGCAGGCGCGCACGATCTCGTCGTTCGTCAGGACGGCCGACTCGATGATGACCTTGAGGATGACGGGGTGGGGCGCGGCGGCCCGGACGGCGGCGATGTCAGCCTGGACGCCAGCCCAGTCGCCGGCCTTGGCCAGGCCCAGGTTGATCACCATGTCGATCTCTTGGGCGCCGCAGTCGACGGCCTGGGCCGCCTCCTCCGCCTTGACGGACGAGCTGTGGGCCCCCGACGGGAACCCGCAGACGGCCGCCACGTGCAAGCCTTTGGCGTCCATCGGCAGCAGCGACGGGCTGACGCACACGGCGTAGACACCCAGGGCCACGCCCTCGTCCACCAGGGCGGCGACGTCGGCCGCCGTGGCCTCCGGCTTCAGCAGCGTGTGGTCGATCATCTGGGCCAATTCCTGGCGTGTTGTCATCATTCGATCCTTTCCAGAATGACGGGGACGACGGGGGGTTGGGCGCTGCCGATCGTCCAGGCGCCGGCCAGCGCATCGCGGGCCCGCGCGAAGCGCGGCTCGTCGTCCGAGTGCAGCGTCATCAGGGGTTGCCCCCGGCGCACCGGGTCGCCCGGCTTGGCGTGCAGCACAACTCCGGCGCCCGCCTGCACAACGTCCTCCTTGCGGGCCCGTCCCGCCCCCAACCGCCAGGCGGCGACGCCCACTTTCAGTGCATCAAGGCTTGTCAGGAACCCGTCGGCGTCCGCCAAGACGTCGTCGGTGTGCTTTGACTGCGGCAGTTCGGCCAACGGGTCACCGCCTTGGGCGGCGATCATCGCCCGCCAGACGTCCATCGCCCGCCCGTCCTTCAGCGCCGCGCCCAGGTCGGCGGCGCGCAGCTCGTCGGCCCGGCGGCGAGTCTCGGGCGACCCGGCCACCACCCCGGCCCCCGGCAGCCCGACGCGGACCAGCCGCTCGGCTGTCGCGTCCAGCATTTCGCGCGCCAGCGCCAGCGTCAGGTCGACGACATCGGCGGGGCCCCCGCCGGCCAGCACCTCGACGGCCTCGGCCACCTCCAGCCCGTTGCCCGCCGTCAGCCCCAGCGGCGTCGACATGTCCGTGATCAAGGCCCGCGTGGTGACGCCGTGATCGCTGCCGATGCCGACCATCGTCTTCGCCAGCAGGCGG
>WRFI01000239.1 GCA_009778875.1 Propionibacteriaceae bacterium
CCTGTTCACCGACATTGCCGCCGAACTGGACGGCTTCTTCGACGTGCACGAACAGCTTGGCACCTGGCCCGGCGGCATCCACGTCGAGTTGACGGGCGAGGACGTCACCGAGTGCCTGGGCGGGGCCTTCGAACTCGGCGAGGACGACCTCGACACCCACTACGACACGCTGTGTGACCCCCGGCTGAACCGCAACCAGGCTTTGGAGCTAGCCTTTCAGGTGTCGCAGCGACTGGGTGCTATTGTCGCCAAGCGGCGTCCCGACCGCGACCCGGTCGATTGGTAACGAGAAAGGGAGTCAAATGACAGACATCAACGTTTTCGGCACTGCCTTGGGGCAGATCGCCCCGGACATCGCCGTCATCTCGGTGACGGTTGGAACGCTAGGGTACACGTCCGAGCAGACCGCCAAGGAGAAATTTTCGAAGGCTCTGGCCAAAGTCCGGGCGGCCTTGTCGGGCACGGACAAGAAGTTTGAGAAGCGCGCCTGGAGCCGCATTTGGCACGATGACGACAAAGATATCGACAGGCACCAGGTGTCCGCCTTGGTGACCGCCAAGTTCGACAAAGGCGACGCCGCGTTGAAGCGAGCCATCGATGCGCTGGCGTCCCTGGGCGACGTGTCGTTTACGACCTCGTGGGAGGTTTCGCCCGCCTTGATGAAGGCGACCCGCGACGAACTGCTGGCGCAAGCCGTGACCGACGCGAAACGGCAAGCCGAGGCCATCGCCACGGCTGTCGGTGAAAAGCTCGTCTCGCTCAAGATGGTCGCCGAACCGGAGCTGTTCCCGGGGGCAGAAAACGGCTCTGATTCGGGTATCCGGGCGATGAGAGCGGCACCCATGGACATGGGCAGAGTCCAGCAAAGCGAAGAGATTGACGTTGACCTAAACCCCGAGCCGATCGACATGTCGGTGAGGATCGCCGTCTCCTACTGCGCTGAGTGACGGGCGGAGCGGCAGCAGTCGGCTAAGCTGATTGACCGTGATTGATCTGCGCTCTGACACCATTACCAAGCCCAGTGACGGCATGCGGGCCGCGATGGCGGCCGCCGAGGTCGGCGATGACGTCTACCAGGAAGACCCCACCATCGCCGAACTGGAGGCCCGCACCGCCGACCTGCTGGGACATGAGGCCGGCCTGTTCGTCCCCAGCGGCACCATGTCGAACCTGCTCGGCGTGTGGCTGAACGTGCCGCGCGGCCAAGAAATACTGTGCGACGAGCTGGCCCATATCGTCCGCGCCGAGCACGGCTCGCATGCCAACCTGCACGGCATCACCAGCCGGACGTGGTCATCCGGCGGCACAGGCTTGGCCAGCGCCGCCGTCATCGAAGCGCTGATCGCCCCGCCGGCCGGGTTCCTGGTGCAGACGGCGGGCGTGGAGATCGAGAACACGCACAACTTCGGCGGCGGTACGATCCAGCCTTACGACGAGCTGGTCAGGATCAACCAGGTCTGCCGGGGCGCGGGGGTCAACATGCATCTGGACGGTGCCCGACTGTGGAACGCCCACGTTGTGACCGGCGTGGCGATGCGCGACTACGGCACCCTGTTCGACACCGTGTCGGTGTGCTACTCGAAGGGACTGGGTGCCCCCGTCGGCTCGGTTCTGGTCAGCAACCGGGCCAACATCGACCGCGCCCGGTTGCAGCGCAAGTCGCTGGGCGGCGGCATGCGCCAGGCGGGCATCTTGGCGGCCGGGTGCCTGTACGCCCTCGATCACAACGTCGACCGGCTGGCCGACGATCACGCCGGCGCGGCCGCCCTGGCCGAGGCCGTCCGCGACCGCGCACCCCAGGCCGTCGGTGATGCCCCGCAGACCAACATCGTTGTGCTCAGCACCGGGGCTCGCGCCTCGGGCGAGGTCGTGGCTGCCGCGCAACAGTCAGGCGTGGCGATCAGCGGGGTGGGCCCCCACACCGTCCGGGCGGTCACCCACCTGGACGTCACAGCGGACGACTGCCGCCAGGCGGGCGAAATCCTGGGCAAGCTGCTGGCGTAGTCCCGACTTGGCTCATATTGGCACAGCAGGTCACAGCGAACTGACGATCTGGTCGCGGGACAGTCTAAAAGCCCCCAGCACAATCGCGACGGCTGCGGCGATAACGGCGATTGCCACTCCGATCCCGCCGATGACGATCAGCGACGTGCCGGTACGGCCCAAAATGACGACCACCAACACCGCAATCAGCTGGGGCAGGACGGCGATGAGTGTCACGATGGCGCCGGTGCCGTGGGCGATGCCGCGGGCGTTCGCGGAGGCAAGTTTCGGGTTCATCAGGGTGATGCCGATGGAGGCCGCCACACCGGCCAGACCCAACAGCAGTGGCAACAGCAGGCAGAACAGCACGTAGGGCAGGTTCACCGGCAAAGGCCCCGACGGCAGCGTGGCCAGGATGCCGAAAAACGCGCCGCCGATGACGACAAGCATGACCCAGATCGCCAACAATCCAGCCACGGCCGCCTTGAACAGGCCCGTTGCTATGGCGCGGGGTCCGAGCCGGCTGAGCCACAACTCGAAACTTCCCGACGTGATCTCCGACCCCAGCAACGCCTGGGCACATAACCCGCCGCCCATGCCCAGGCCGACCAAGAAAATCATGGGCAGCAACATCAACCCGGCCATCTGGCCCGTGCTGGTGATCGGCACACCGAGCACCGACTGGCCCGCCGAGGCGCTGCTTCCTGGACCAGACGCCAGCGACGCGGTCACCGTGATCACCCCGAAAAGCACCGCCAGCACAGCCGGTGTCACGAAAATCGACCCGAACCCTTCCTTGCGGGCCCGCCAGATCAGCGCCGATGTCAACGTCGCACTGGTTGCCAGGTTGCTGCTCGTCACGTTCAAACTCATCAGGCGTCCTTTTCCAGCGACCGGTACAACTGCGTCAGATCGTCAACCGCCGGAGCCAGTTCGAACACCGGGACTCCCCGCTCGACCAAACCCTTGTTCAACGCAGCCACCGCGTCGTCCCCGGCAAGGTTGACCTCCATGGCGTCGCCCACCGGTGTGGCCACGACACCCAAAGCGGCGAGAGCGTCGCCCAAGCCCGCACCACCGCGAATCCGCCATTGCGCGTTCTGGACGGGGGCAGTCGTGCGCATCAGGTCACGGGCGGTGCCCTGGCCGATCACCTGCCCGTCCCGCAACGCGATCACCTCGCCGGACATTTGGCTCAACTCCGCCAATTGGTGGGTGGAGACGATGACGCACGTGCCCGCCTCGCCCAACGCCTGGAAAAGCTGGAGCAGCTTTTCCGTCCCCGACGGATCAACCCCGGACAGCGGCTCGTCG
>WRFI01000240.1 GCA_009778875.1 Propionibacteriaceae bacterium
ACATCCAGCGCGTCGATGGCCACCTTCGCGGCCTCGAAGTCAGCCAGATCGGCGGTGATCGTCAACACGTCGACGCCGAAGCTGTCGCGGAGCCGCGCGGCGGTCGCTTCCAGACGATCGGCCTGACGGGCAATCAGGACGAGATTCAGCCCCCGCTTGGCCAGCGCCTCCGCGAAAGCCGCGCCAAGTCCGTCCGAACCACCGGCCACCAGACCATACGGCCCGTACCGGTCACGAAACTGCCCCTGTTCCACGCGGCAATGCTAACACCTTGATTGGGGCACCGTCGCGTGAATTATCACCAAAATCGAGCGCAATTAGTGGTAGAGGACCACGGCAAATTCCCCCTGAGGCAACGCCGGTTGGCATGGCGGGTGGAAACGCCGGTTCGAGCTGGCGACGGCGCAGACGCCGGAGTGAATTCCCCTCTGGGGAGGGGTGTCGGCGGAGCCGACGGGGTGGTTTTCTAAGCGTGTGCAGGAAGGTGACCGACCACCCCGTCAGTCGCTTCGCGACTGCCACCCCTCCCCAGAGGGGAATTTTGCTAGCTGTAGACAGATGGCCTCAGGGTGGCGACATCCACCAGGTTGCGGTAGCGTCCGGCGTAGTCAAGGCCATAGCCGACGACAAACTCGGACGGGATGTCGAAGCCCAGGTACTTGACGTCGACGTCAACCGTCAGGGCGTCGGGTTTGCGGAACAGGGCGGCGATTTCGACGGACGCCGGCTCCCGGCTTTGCAGGTTTGCGACCAGGTAGCTGAGGGTTAGGCCGGTGTCGACGATGTCCTCGACGATGATGACGTCTTTGCCGTGGATGTCTGTGGTCAGGTCCTTCATGATGCGCACAACGCCGGAGCTTTTCGTCCCGGCCCCGTAAGACGACACGGCCATCCAGTCCATCGTCAGGTGGCTGCGCATGGCGCGCGCCAGGTCGCTCATCACCATTACCGCGCCGTTCAGGACGCCGACCAGCAAAGGCTCGCGACCGGCATAGTCCCGGTCAATCGCCGCCGCCATTTCGGCCACCTTGGCCGCGATCTGGTCGCGGGTGTACAGCACATGTTCGAGGTCTTGGGCGATATCAGCAGATTCCACGAGTCAATCCTACGACAGCCATAGAACATCATCCCGGCGGACGACCCGGCGTCCCCCCGGCAGGTCGACATGCGCCTGGCCGTGCCAGTCGTCCACCAGGGCCAGGACGGCCTGCGTGCGCTCGAAACTCAACTCGGTGATCCCCTGCCTGGCCAGCCAGGCCCGCACAATGCGTCCCCGCAAGGCGGCCGGTGACGCCATAACGAGGGGGACGGGCAAACCGTCCTGGACGGGTAAACCGTCCTCCTGGCCCAGTGACCTCTCCGCCTGCTCGTCCAAGAAATCGGCGTCGACTCGCGCCAATCCGGCCGTCCGGGCCAGCGCCTCAACGACGCCCGGCCCCAGGGCCTGTTCAATCAGCGGCAACAGGCGGCGCGCCCGCACCCGGGCGAAGCGGTCGTCGTCGTTCATCGGGTCGTCCCAGGGGGCGAGTCCCCAGTCGACGCAGGCCTGACGCGTGGTTGCCCGCCGCAGCGCCAGCAGCGGGCGGACGAACGTGACGCTGCCGGCCTGCCACATCGCGGGCATCCCGGCCAGCGATCGCGTGCCGGAACCACGGGCCAAGCCCAGCAGCACCGTCTCGGCCTGGTCGTCCATGGTGTGACCGACAAGCACGAGGTTCGCCCCGTCACCGGTGGGCGTCAGGGCACCGGCCAGCGCCGCATAGCGCGCGTCCCGGGCGGCGGCTTCCAGGCCGTCCGCACCCGCCTGGACGTCCACGCGCACGGAAGCGGACGGCAACCCCAAGCCTCGCAGCACCTCGACGACGCCCGCCGCCACCTGGGTGGAACCGTCCTGAAGCCCGTGATCGACGACCAGCCCGGACGATCGGCGCAAAGGGTCGGGCTCGTGGGCGTCCAGCCAGGCCAACCCGGCTGCCAGGGCCAGGGAATCGGCCCCGCCGGAGCAGGCCACCCGCACATGGTGGACGTGCACAGCATCGGGCAGTGCCGCCCGCACCGCCTGGACGACGGCCAGCTGGGCCGGCGACAGTTCTCGTCTGGCCACGTCAACCCGCCAAGACGTGAGGCTGGCAACGCGCCAGCCAAGCCTCGGGGTGATGCAGCTCGTCCACCGTCGGCAGGGTATCGCGGCCCGTGAAAGCGAAGTTCAGGCCGTCCATGCCAACCTCTTGGCGGACCTTTTCGCAGAAGGATTTCCCGACAACATATTGATCGATCTTGGCCTCGAAGCCGAAAGCCCGCCGCAGCACCGACGCCAGGTCGTGCTTCTTGACGCGGCGGCGCTGGTCGACCTGCGCTCGAATGGTCGGCAGGGACGGGATGACCGCCGCCCCAGATGTGTCCATCAGCATGTCGGCATAGCCCTCAAGCAGGCTCATCAGTGCGGTCACCTGGCCGATCACCGCCTTGAGGCCATCGTCCGCCATCGCGCCGATCAACCCGAGCCCGTCAGGCGCCGCGTCACCCTTGGGGGCCTCGTCGTCGCGGGACACGGCGCTGCGCACCAACTCGCGCATGTAGTCGCGCATCCAGGGCGCTGCCGCGAACTGGTGACGATGCGTCTGCTCATGCAGGCACACCCACAGGGCGAAGTCGTCGGGGGACGCCCCGATCTCGGCCCGCACCGCCTCAATGCTGGGTGCGCTCAGCAGCAGACGGTTGGAGAACGGCTCGTACTGCCCCAATATCGCCCCGCCGATGACGGCCATCACCAGGCCGGCGCCGGTGCCCGTAACCTTGGCTCCAGCGGATTGCAACAACGCCTTAAGACGCGACGCCTCGTCTTCCGTCAGGCCATCCAGCGCCATAGACATGGCGGTCGCGTTGGCCCGCACAATGCCGGCCCGGTCGACGACAAGCGTCGTCCCGTGGGTCGCGGCCTCAGCCGCCGGCAGACGGCACGCTTCCGCCACCAGTTCCGCCGCCCGTCCCGCGGCCGCCCGCAGCCGGGTGACGGCCGCCGCCCGCTCAGGCGCCGTCAGCTTGGGCCCGGGACGAAGCAAAGCCACCCCAACCCGGGCGGCGACATCCCAATCGATGATCTGGCTCATGCTCTCAGCTTATCCCGCTGTGGAACCGAGGCGGGTTGACGCCCCGTGTTGGTCAGGGCCGGTTGACGCGGCGGGCTCCAGCCGGCCCGAGCGCACAGACGCCGTACTCGACGCGTGATCAAGTGGCCACCAGGCCTGGGCAGGCGTCTGCGCCGTCGCCAGCTCGAACCGGCGTTCC
>WRFI01000241.1 GCA_009778875.1 Propionibacteriaceae bacterium
CGACGGCGCAGACGCCTGCCCAAGCCTGGTGGCCACTTGATTATGCGTCGAGTACGGCGTCTGTGCGCTCGGGCCGGCTGGAGCCCGCCGCGTCAACCACCCCGTCGGCTCCGCCGCCACCCCCGGCGGTTCGCGCCTAGCCACCCGTCCTTTGGGCGCCCGGCTGGAAGTCGCCTGGGTTGCCGCCGCCGGTTCCGTTGCCGACGTACACCCTGGTGGTGGTGGCGCCACCGCCGCCTAGGGCTCGCGTCAGGCCGGACAGGCTGGACGGCAGGGCCTCTTGGGTGTCGGCCACCACCACTCGGTCACCCACCTTGACTCCGCTGCTGATGGCCACCTGGGTGGCGCCGATGGCCGCTATCGTCACCGGCACCGTGGTCAATGTGTTGTTGGCAAGCACCTGGACGGTGCCCGATGTCGCCGCGGACGAGTCCAGCACGACCGCGCTGATCGGCACCACCACCGCCTGGCTCAGTTGGCCAACGGTGATGACGACGCTGGCCGATACTCCCGGCAGGAGTTTCGTCGCGTCCGCCCCGGTGGCCGCCACCTCAACCGTGTAGCTCGAACCGCCCGAGGACGCCGGCGCCAGCGCCTTCACGCTGACCGTCCCCGTCGCCTGGCCGACACCCACCTGGGTGATCTGCGCCGGCTGCCCGACCTTGATGCTGGCGATCTTCGCCACCGGCACCGAAAGGACAACCTGGATGCCACCGTCCCCAATGATGGTGATGGCGGTGGACGTCGTCACCTGGCTGCCGACGGTGAACGGCACGGTCGCGACCGTGCCCGAAATCGGCGACACGATGGTGGCGTTTTCCAGGTCGGACTGCGCCTGCTCGAGGGCCGTCTCCGCCTGGTCGACGGCGTTCTGGGCCGCCGTCTTCTGGCTGGCCGTGCCGCCCGTCGCGCCCGACGCCAACGCGCCCTGCGACCCGGAACCCCGCGACGCGGCCTGCTGCACCGCCGCCTGGATCTGGGTGAGGCACTGGGCCTGCGCCGACTGCAACGCCGTCGTCATGGCCTTTTGCAGTTGGGTGGTCAGCGTCGCCATCTGGGAGGACGCCTGGCTGACGGCCTGATTGTCGGCCAGCACAGCCTGCACGGCGGCCACACAGTCGGCGGTCGACCCACCCGTCGGCGAATCCGTCGGCGAATCCGTCGGGCTGTCGGTCGGTGTATCCGTGGGCGTGTCAGTCGGGGTATCCGTCGGCGTGTCGGTCGGAGTATCCGTCGGCGTGTCGGTCGGAGTATCCGTCGGTGTGTCAGTCGGAGTATCCGTCGGTGTGTCAGTCGGGGTATCGGTCGGCGACGACGTCGGCGGAGCTGACGGTACCAACCCTGGCAGCACGTCCGTACACACCGCCTGCATGGTCGCCGTGTCTGCCGCCAATTGGGTCTGCGCCGCCGTCAACGCCGCCTGGGCGGCCGCGATCGCCTGGGCCAACTGGTCCGTCGAACCCGACCCTCCCGGCTTGCTTCCGCCAGTACCAGACCCCGCACCCGTCCCGTCCGTCGATGTCGAGGTGGACGTCGACGTTGAAGACGAATTGAGCTGTTCGAGCGTCAAATTGGCCTGATCGAGGTTGGCCTGGGCGGTGTTGACCGCCTGCTGCAGGGCCGTGGTGTCCATGCTGGCCAGCGGCTGCCCGATGTCAACGTGCTGGCCGACGCCGACGTACACGTTCGTCACCGTGCCCGCCGCCGGGAAGCTCACACTGGCCTGAACGGACTTCGTCACCGTGCCGGTGAAGGTCTCCGTCTGGGTCAAATCGCCGGTGGTCGCGGCCACCGTCACGTAGCGCTTGTCCAGCGGCTGCGGACGGGTCGAGGCATAGGCCGCCCCGCTGCCGATGGACGCGATCACCACGGCGCCCACCACCGCCGCGATGATCGCGCGCTTTTTGGCCGCCTTCCGCCGGGCGGCGCGGCTGACCCGCGTGCTGGCCGATGGCGCTATATATTCGGGGGCTTCCTCGTCAACCAGATCTGTGGCGTCCATGTTCACTCACTCCTCAATGCGTCGATGGGGGCCAGACGGGCTGCCCGGCTGGCGGGGTAGACGCCGGCGATGATGCCGACCAATGCCGACACCCCCAGCGCCAAAAGACTGGCCGAAAATGACATTGAAACACTCATTCCGATGGCCTTCGACAGCAGCGCGCCGGCCGCATAGCCGACGGCGATACCTAATATCCCGCCGACCAGCGCGAGGGCCACCGCCTCCATCAGGAACTGGTTGCGGATGGCGCCGGGCGTCGCTCCCAACGCCTTGCGCAGGCCGATCTCACGCACTCGCTCGGTGACGGAAACCAGCATGATGTTCATCACCCCGATGCCGCCGACCAGCAGCGAAATCGCCGCCAGCGCGCTCAGCGCCAGCGTCAGTGTGCCGGTGATCGAGTTGGCCACATCCAGCACCGATTGCAGCGACGTGATGGTGAAGTCGGCGTTGTCGGCCGTCACCCCGTGACGGGCCATCAGCGCCGCACCGACCTCTTGGTAGGCGGCGCTCAGGCTGGCCGTCGAGGCGGCCGAAACGTAGATCGTCGAGACCACGTCGCGTCCGCTCATCAGACGCTGTTGGGCGGTCGTGTACGGCACCAGCGCGATGTCGTCCTCGTTGCCCATGGCCGAGGCGCCGCCCGAGTCCAGCACCCCGACGACGGTGTAGTCGGCCGACCCGATGGTGACGGATTGGCCGAGCGACTGGTCGACGGTGGTGAACAGGTTGGTGGCGGTGGTGGGCCCGAGGACGACGACGGCCGCCCCGCTGGTGATGTCGTCGGCCGTGAAGAACGAGCCCATCTGCAGCGTCCGTGACCGCACCGACAGCCAGTCGGTGTTGGTGCCGTAGACGGTGGTCGTCCAGTTGGTGGAGCTGGTTTGAATGTTGGCCTGGGTGGCCGTCACCGGGGCGACGGCCGAGACGTCGGGGGCGACGGTCTTATCCGTCAGGGCGTTGGCGTCCTCCATTGTCAGCGTCGTCGCGCTGCCCATGCCGCCGCGCACCCCGCCCGATGTGGTCGAGCCGGGCGTGACCATCAACAGGTTGGCGCCCAGCGAGCCGATCTGGGTGTTGATCTCGCGCTGCGTGCCCTGCCCCAGCCCGATCGTCAGCGACACCGCCGCGATGCCGATGAAGATGCCCAGCACCGTCAGAATCGAGCGCATGCGGTGGCCGATTATGGCCTCGACCGCCGTCCGCAGTGTCTGGATGAAGTTCACCGCTTGGTCA
>WRFI01000242.1 GCA_009778875.1 Propionibacteriaceae bacterium
TCTCCGGCGGCTTCCACGGGGCGAGGTTGGGTATGGGAAACCTCTTGGGTGAGGTTGCCCGCGGGGAGGTTTTGCCGGGTTACTGTCACCAAGGGCGCTGGGGACGGTCATCCCTGTGCTGGTGTTTCGTGAGCGGACACTGAATTGTGACGGTGGGTTCCAGGGCCCCCCTGCTGCCGCGTCCCCCCAGGGGGACTTGCCGCCGAACACCCCTACCGCACCACGGCTTGTGGCCGGGGTTCCCGCATCGGCTGGCAGCACCACCCAACTGCCGCCACGCCCAGGGTATCTTCCACATTTGGCAGCATGGCCCCCAAGCAGGCAGGCAGGTGACAGCATTTTTGGAACACCCCGCTTTCTGTGCGGTCAGGCGGTTTGGGAAACTGCGTTCCCCCTTTGGCAGCAGCAACGAGCCTAACTGCCACCGACACCCCCACCGGTTCGCCAACACAGGTGCGGTAGGCAGTTTGGGAAACACGGAAAGCCAGGTTTCCCGGCAAACAGTCACACCTGTCGTAACCACCAACAAGCCCCGGCAGGGAACAACCGGTCCATCGCGGCGCAGCCATGATGGGTTGGGCGGGGCACCAAACCCAGCCACAACCAGACAACACCGCCCCAAACCCCGCCAACTGTCAGATAACCGGGTGCCCGCGAGCTAACTCCGCAAACCTGCCCTGTTTTGGACCCCGCCCCCGACGGTTGCCGGACTTACCTACATGAAAACAGTGCCAAACCCGTGCTAAGTCCTACAACCGTGCCAGGTGAGCCCGTTCACGGGGAGGTTTTGCGGGGTTATCTCCTCCAGGGGCGTGCCGGGGTGGTCGGTCACCTTCCTGCACACGCTTGGAGGACCACCCCGTCGGCTCCGCCGCCACCCCTCCGCAGAGGGGAATTTTCCGTGGCTCTGGCGCTGCACCTCTCGCGGGACCACCCCGTCGGCTCCGCCGCCACCCCTCCCCAGAGGGGAATTGAAACGCCCGTCCCCTCAGTTTGAGGACGGTTAGCCTTTTGGACAAGGTGGGAATGAAGCGGAATAGGATGGATGCTCATGAACGGTGCAGTCCAGGGGAACCAATCGCCGATTGACATTGACAGCCGGGCGGCGGTGCCCGCCGCTGGAATGCCCGAACTCCACTTTGAACCCACCGCCTACCGGCTTGATGGGACGCATTACATGCCCGCAGGCGATCAGAACTGGATCATTCTGGACGGCGTCACCTATCGCCTTGTGCAGATGCACTTCCACCGTCCGAGTGAGCACTACCTGGACGGCCGACAGTTTGCGGGCGAAATGCACGCCGTCTGCCAGTCGGACGACGGAGGCACCGCCGTCGTCGGGGTGTTGCTCAGCCGGACGGATGGCGTCATCGACTTGGCGGCGACACCCGTCAACTTGGCCGCCGTTGTCCCAGATGGGCGGGTGTTCCGCTACGACGGGTCGCTGACGACGCCGCCCTTCACGGAAGGCGTCAAGTGGGTGGTGTACGAGGCGCCTGTCGAGTTACCGTGGGCCTGCGTGAGCGCCGGAGCGCGCGCTCTGCAACCAAAGGGTGCGACGTTGGCTGTAACATCTCGGCCATGACAGTCGGACAAGACAACAGACTGGGTGCCAAGTCGTCCAGGATGCTGCCCCTCTGGCTGGCGGTGGCGGTCGTCGTGATGGCGGTGGTGGTGTTCGTCGTGGCCACAGACACTCGCAACCGCATGACGACCGCGCCAGGCCCAAGCAACGCTCCAACCTGGCGGGGGCCGTTCAACGTGGCGGCAATCGACGCGACACCTTTTGCCGCGGTCGGCGTTCTTAGCGCGGCCAACGTCATACTGCTGCGAACAGGCTTCGATGAGTCTTTGGCAGCCTTTGACCTGAGTGTCGGCCAAACGCTCTTCACCCTCATCCCGGACGGAGATGTCGTGGGCAGTGACGATGCCATTGTCGCCATAGAGGGCGTCCAGATAAAGGCATTTGATCCCAAGACGGGTCAGATCATCAATCAATCCGCAACATCCGGTCTGGTGAGGTTGTTGTGGGAAGGTGAGGGCATGGTTTTGGTGGAGAATCTCAGCCACATGTCGCTTTGCCTGACACTGCTCAGTGACCTTGGTACATGTGCCTGGCAGGCCCCAGACATGTACTTCGTCGGCAAGGGCAACGTTTTTGGCGGGGGTCGCTGGGTCAACACCGGCGCCGGCGTGGTGGATATCAAGACCGGGCAGTTGGCCTCGTTCGGTAAGGATGCCAAATGTGACAGTAGCAACTGCGTTTACTACGCGGGCGATACTGACACGCGGATATTCCGGGTGAAAGACGACGGCAGCGAAAACGTCACCTATCAGCCGTGGGATGTGAAGCTGAACGTTGGCGTCTCGAACCCCGTCCCGGCCAATCAGGTGTTTGCCGACGCCGCGTCGCCGGTGTACCTGGCCGTCGTCACCCACCGAAATGGGCCGTACGCCGACAACCCCACCACGACAAGCGCCTTTTCCTGGGAAACCGGCGAACGGCTGTGGTCGAGGGACAGTGGCGTATACTATCCGGCGCTGCACCTGGGCCAATTCATGGGCGGTAGTTTCGTCATTCCGGTGCCCGACGAAAACTCCTTCGAGACGATCGTGGCCGTCAACCCGTCAACCGGCGATCTGGCGTGGCAGCCTGGCCTTTACTATCTCAACTACGTCGGGGCCAGCGGTGACATTGTGTATACGGTCGGAAGTCTGCAGCCGAAAGGGAAGCTGCGGGCGCAAGGCGCCGACGATCAGATCATCGCCACCGACGCCGCCAATGGTTTCACCGTCGTCTGGCACTCGCAAATGCCGGAACAATCAGGTAGTTGCTCGCCAGGCTTGGCTGGCAACTACATCTACTGCGTTGACACGACGAGTGGGAAGATCTGGGTGATGGATCTATGACGGAACTGACGCCCCTGTGACCGGTAGACTGTGCACTGTGAGTGACGCGCAGGTTGATGACGCCGAAGGCCCGTCTGTCAGCGAGCAAACGGCCATTCGCCTGGGCAAGCGGGCGAGGCTCTTGGCTGACGGCGGTGAGCCCTACCCCGTCGACCTGCGGCGCACCCACACGCTGGCCGATGTGCGGGCGAAATGGGGGCACTTGCAGGCAGGGGACGAGACAACAGACGTCGTCACCATCGGTGGGCGCGTGGTGTACATGCGCAACACCGGCAAGTTGTGCTTTGCCACCCTCCAGGACGGCTTTAGCGCA
>WRFI01000243.1 GCA_009778875.1 Propionibacteriaceae bacterium
AGGCGGATGCGGGAGTGGCCGACCAGGTGGGCCAGCTGGGTTTTCAGCACTGGCCCGTGGTCCTCAACCCGGGCGATCGGCCCGTAGCCTTCGGTGTCGGCGTACAGGTGGACGAACACTTGGCAGGTGGGCAGGGCGGTGGCGGCGATCTGGCGGCTAATCGGTGCCGGGTGGGGGTCTTCGGGGTTCATGCCGCGTCTTGTGTGGACCCCCAGTATCGACAACGCCAGCGCCGGGGTGGCCAGGACACCTAGGGCGGTGGCGCGCCGGTGGTCCTTGCACCGGGTGTCGCCTTGGGTGGCTAAAAGGTCGGCCAGACGGTCGACGGTGGCGTCAAGGAAGATCGCGTCAGCGGTATCCAGGCGGGCACAAACATAGCTGGAGGCCGGATCACCACCCTGGTTGCGGTGCACGAACCGGTCTTTGGCCAGCTTGGCGGCCTGTTGGGCGGCGACCTGCGGGGTGGTTGTCATGACCGCAGCCTGCAACGCCTTGTTGACACGTCGCCACGGGTAGTGGCCCCAAAGGGGGGCGATCTTCTTGTCGACCGCCACAACCTGGTCGTGGGTGAACTCGTGCCGGTTCAATGTTTGGGCTACCCGCCGGGCCTGCCAAACCGGTGCCACACCTGCCGCCACAGCTTTCCAGGTGCCCGGGTGGCGGGTGGAAAGATCAACAATGTCTTTGACCAGCTGGATAGCGGCCGCCACCGAAATGTGTTTAGCCACCGCTATCTCCAACGGCAACGCCTCATCCAACAGGACACCGTCGGCGCCGACACGGACCCAGCAGCGTTCGGCCGGGTCAAGATTGTAGGTGAAAGTGTCATCTTCCCCGTCCCAGCCGGAGGTTTTCGCCATATCGGCGATGATCGCCACTTCGGCGGCTGCCGCCATGTTTTGCAGCCCGATCGCGGCGCGTAGTTTCATGACCGGGGACGTGTCCGGGTCGGCCAGTACCAGGCCCGTCTCCACAAACACATCCTCATCGAACATACGTTCGAGTCTACACCCTTCCGCCCCCACAAACCAAATCCCCACAAGCCAAAAGACCATGCTTTCCACCCTCCGGAAGACCACCCCGTCGGCTCCGCCGTCACCATTCAGGGTGACAACCTCTGCTCTCAGTGGCTGTGGACCCACCTCACCGCGCATATCGTCGATCAGAGCCCCGCGAGCCCTCCGGTAGGCTGTAGTCAGTCGACGGTCGACGAATGGAAGGCGGGCATGGGCGTAACAGTAGTGCCGGATGCTTCCGTCGCGCCGTTCGGCGAAGGCATCTGGACGGTCGACGGGCCGCAGGCCTTAGACATGGGGTTGACGTTCACCACCCGCATGGCCATCATCAAGGCGCCGGGCGACGGGCTGTGGATCTGCGACCCGGTATCGGTCAACGACGCCACCCGTGCCCAGATCGACGCACTCGGCCCAGTCGAATGTCTCGTGACGTCAACGCAACGCCACATCTGGCGACTCGAAACCTGGCACCAGATGTACCCGAAAGCCAAGCTGTGGACATGCGGCAACGTGCCGAAGCGACTGCGCACCCTACCGTATGACGGTGTCGTCGGCGACGAGCCGCTGTGGGACGGCATCCAGCAGGTCAAGTTCGGCGGGAACCGGCTACTGGCCGAAGCGTGGTTCTTCCACGAGGAGTCGCGGACGCTGATTGTGGGTGATCTGCTGCAGGCGAACCTGCCGCTGCCCGGTCACCCAATCTCGAACCTCGTGTTCCGGCTGGCCGGTGGTGCCGGGCCGTCGGCGCAGGTGGGTCGCGACCTGAAGATGACGTTCACCGACAAGGCTGCCGCCCGCCGGTCACTTGCCCGGGTCATGGACTGGGACTTCAACCGACTGATCCTGGCCCACGGACCACTGGTCACTGACGACGCGAAAACCCATCTGGCATCGGCGTTCACATGGCTGACCAGCCAAGAACATGCGAGCCCCACCCAGTGACCCCCGATTGAGCCGATCGCTTCTAGACTGGTCCGGTGGACAAGGTCTGGCTGATCATCGGATACGGGTGCGCCTATCTCCTGATCGTCGGCTTCTTCGTGATCGAGCGGTTCGTCCGGCGCGGCAAGGACACGAAGAACATGGGGCGGACTCGGTTCGACAAAGGCTCCACCACCTGGATTTCCATCGTGATGGGTGCCGCGTTCGTGATCGTCCCCTTGTCGCCGCTGTGGAACTGGCTGCGGATCGGTCCGCTGCTGGGGGTGTGGGCGTTCATCGTCGGCGTGGTGCTCGGCGCCGCCGGTCTGGTGGTCCGGTATGAGGCATTCTCAACTTTGGGACGGTTCTTCACGCGCACCCTGCGGGAGCAGCCCGGCCACACCCTGGTGACGACCGGCGTCTATCGGCTGATCCGCCATCCCGGCTACCTGTCCGATCTGCTGATCTTCATCGGCGCGAGTTTGGCCATGCGCAACCTGATCGTCGTGGTGGTGGTAATCGTCATGTTCATCCCCGCCTACGTGTACCGCATCCGAACGGAAGAGACCATGCTGGTTGAACTGTTCGGCCACGACTACTCCGTCTACCAGACCACGTCCAAGCGGCTCATACCTCGCATCTGGTAGCCGACATCAAACGGTCCGGGCCAGGGGCAACGCGGTACCATTCGCGTAATAAATAGGGAACTATTTGGATAGTTGGAATTACCGGGGTCGGTAAACGTCGGCGCGGCGGCCGACGGTCAGGACCCGCACGGTGTGATCGGCGTCCTCAATCCGGCAGATCATTCGGTAAGCGCCCCGGCGGGCCGACAGATACCCGTCGAACGGCTTGACCAGCGGCTTGCCAACCCGGCGCGGCTCGGCACATAACACCGAGTCCATGAACTCGTACAGAGCGAACGCCGCCGACGGTTTCAGCTTCGTCTCCAACGCCTTGACGGCCGACGGCATCAGCACCAGCTTGTACGGCTCACTCATCGCCGCGATCCCGCAGCGCCGCCATCCGCGAGTCCAGTTCCGCCCCCGACACTCCGAGACCGGCCCGGTCTTCGGCCATCGCCAGCCGCAACTCGGCGACCAGTTCCGTGTCCGCCATGATGTCGATTGTCTCCAACAACGAGTCGTAATCGTCTTGGGCTAAGAGCACCGCCGCCGCGTGCCCGTTGCGACTGATCTGGAACCGTTCGTGGAATGTCTGCGCATCGTTGACCAGCCGCGACAGCTGGTCACGCGCATCCGCCACTGGAAGCATCGTCATACTC
>WRFI01000244.1 GCA_009778875.1 Propionibacteriaceae bacterium
CCCGCACCGGCTCCCGCGCCAGCACCGGCTCCTGCACCCGCACCGTTCGCCGCGCCCGCACCGGCTCCGTTCGCCGCTCCCGCGCCCGCACCGGCTCCGTTCGCCGCTCCCGCACCGGCTCCGTTCGCCGCTCCCGCGGCAGCTTCGTTCCCCACGGCTGCCCCTGCCCCCGCGCCCGCACCGGCTCCGTTCCAGGCCCCCGCACCCGCACCGGCTCCCGCACCGTTCGCCGCGCCCGCACCGGCTCCGTTCGCCGCTCCCGCGCCAGTTCCGTTCCCCACGGCTACCCCGGCTCCCGCCTTCGGCACTGCGCCAGCACCCGCTCCGTTCCCCGCGGCTACCCCGGCCCCCGCCTTCGGCGCTGCTCCTGCCCCTGCACCCGCGCCTGCCCCAGTTTCGTTCCCTGCGGCTGCCCCTGCCCCCGCCTTCGGCGCTGCTCCCGCCCCTGCACCCGCGCCTGCCCCCGCCTTCGGCGCTGCTCCCGCGGCACCGTGGGGCGCCGCCGCGACACCACAGCCGCAGGCCTACCCGGCTGCCCCGGGCTATGCGATGCAAGGCGCCACGGGTTTTCCGGCCCCCGCCCCCAAGAAGAAGAACACCGGCCTGATCGTTGGCATAATCGTGTTGGTTGTGTTGATCGTCGCCGCCCTGATCGGTTTCCGTATCTTTTCCTCGAGCAATCAGAAAGACGCCCCGGTCCCGGCCGGCCAGGCCAAGACAGCAGATGAGGCCGTGGTCGGCTATCTGAACGCTCTGGCAGCTGGCAACTCGGCCGATGCCCTGGCCTTCCTGGACTCCCCGCCAACCGACACCAGTTTGTTGACCGATGATGTTCTGGCCTACAGCAATGCCATCAATCCGATCTCGAACGTCACGACAGACAGCTCCACCGGGTACTCCGTCGCCGCCACATACAACATCGGATCACAAAGCGTCACGGCCAACTTCTACGTCCAGCAGTACGGCAAGTATTACAAGCTCACCAGCAATGATGCCGTTTCCTCGGTGTATATTCCGTCCCCTCCCACCGGCGTATCGATGACGATCAACGGCATCCCCGCCACCGTCACGAACTACTCGGTCACCCTGTTCCCGGGTTACTACGAAGTGGCCATCGACAACTCCCTGGTGACGGTCAGCAACGGTAATTTCTTCGTTTCGGGGTCTTACAGCGGCGCGGACACCAGCAACATGAGCTATGACCTGTCGTCCGACGCCCAAGGCCAGTTCCAGCAGGCCGCCACCGCGCAGTTGGACGCCTGCATGGCCGAGCAGGACTTGGAAACCAGTTGCAGTTTCGGCCTCAGCGATCCGCACGACCGCTCGGGCAACCCCATCGACGTCAACACCAGCACCATCCAGTGGTCGTTCAGTAGCGGTTCGTCCGACGATTTCTCGAGTGTCAACTTCAGCTGGTACGGCCTGGACGGGCTGACCGCCACGGCCTACCGCTCGATCACCCTGACGGTCAACCTGGACTCCACCAGCGGTGACGGCTACTACAAGGACGTTTACCTGTCCGAGATAGACGTGGACTTCTCAGACCCATCGAATCTGGTTGTTTCGTTCAGCTAGTGAGGCGGGTGGAACGCCGGTTCGAGCTGGCGACGGCGCAGACGCCTGCCCAGGCCGGGTGGCCACTTGACTACGCGTCGAGTACGGCGTCTGTGCGCTCGGGCCGGCTGGAGCCCGACCGGTCAAACAGCCTAGTGGCTCTGCCTTCCCCCAAAGGAGAGGCATTGAGGCCTTAGCTTAGGCTGGCTCGATCACGGCACCCTTCGGCACCACCACGATGCCGCCATCGGAAACTGTGCAACCGCGCGCCCGGTCGGCTTCGTGGTCGACGCCCAGTTGGGCGCCGTCCTTGATGACGACGTTCTTGTCGGCGATGACCCCGCGCAGCACGCAGTTGTAGCCGACGAGCACCTCGTTCATCAGCACGCACCGATCGATGAACGAACCCTTGTCGACGCGCACCCCCGGGCTGAGAACCGAATGGTCGACGTTGCCGCCCGAGATGATGCAGCCGTTGGTGACAATCGAGCTCTCGGCGCGTCCCTCAAGCGTGAATTTGGCGCCCGGCAACTGGGCCTGGTCGGTGTAGATGCGCCATTTGTCGTTGTAGAGGTTGAACTCGGGGACGACTGACACCAAGTCCATGTGGGCCTCATGGAAGGCGTCTATGGTGCCGACGTCCCGCCAGTAGTTGCGGTCCTTTTCGGTCGCACCGGGCACCAGATTGTTGAAGAAATCGTAGACGCCGCACTGCCCGTCCTGGACGAACGCCGGGATGATGTCGCCGCCCATGTCGTGTTTGGTGCGTTCGGCGGAGGCGTCCTGATTCAGCATGTCGACCAGGGCGTCGGCGGAGAAGATGTAGTTGCCCATCGACGCCAACGACATCTCGGGGTTGCCGGGAATGCCGGGCGGGTCGTCCGGCTTTTCGAGGAAACGAGAAATGACACCGTTGCTGCCAGCGTCGATGATGCCGAACTCGCTGGCGCTGGACCGCGGCACCTGAAGGCCCGCCACCGTCGCCGCCAAACCGGAATCGATATGTGCTTGAAGCATCTGCCTAACGTCCATGCGGTAGATGTTGTCGGCGCCAAACACCACGACGTAGCCCGGCTCTTCGTCACGGATCAGGTTCAGGGACTGGTAAATCGCGTCCGCGCTGCCCTGGTACCAGTGCGGCCCGCGACGCTGCTGGGCCGGAACAGGGGTGACGAAGTTGCCCGTCAGCGCTGACATCCGCCACGTCACCGAGATGTGACGGTCCAGAGAATGCGACTTGTACTGGGTGAGCACCGCGACATGCATGAAACCCGAGTTGATCATGTTCGACAGCGCGAAATCGATCAGCCGGTACGTGCCCCCAAACGGCACGGCCGGCTTTGCCCTGTCGGCGGTCAGTGGCATCAAACGTTTCCCCTCGCCACCAGCCAAAACGATAGCCAGAACCTTGTCGTTGTCCATAGTTTGAGTCTAACATCGACACGCCGTCCGGGCTGGGGTTTATCCCCAGCCAACAGCATTTCCAAAGGTGGGTGGGAGGGACCACCCCGTCGGCTCCGCCGGTTGACATGGCGGGTGGAACGCCGGTTCGAGCTGGCGACGGCGCAGACGCCTGCCCAAGCCTGGTGGCCACTTGATTACGCGTCGAGTACGGCGTCTGTGCGCTCGGGCCGGCTGGAGCC
>WRFI01000245.1 GCA_009778875.1 Propionibacteriaceae bacterium
CGGCCTGGCCGGGGTTGCCCTGCTTGTGCTGGTCGTCTCCGGTGCCGTAACCATCGTCGGCTGGATAGCCAGCTAAAAACAACAGGCGTCCGTCAACGGGTCAACGGGGACGGACAGTTGACAGGGAGACGCTGTGCCTAGCCTACTGAACGCCATTTTGACATGGTTTCTCGAAACACTATTCGCGGCTGTGTCAGACATGGTGCAGTGGGTCGGCCAGATGATGATGCTAAGCGTTGACCTGACGTATGGTGCCGGAGCGACCGCCGACACGCCGTCATACACGACTGGCTGGGGTGCGACACTAATCACCCTGCTCGGCTACACAAAGTGGATCGGTCTGGTTGTTTGCGTGATCGGCCTGGTGGTCGCCGCCGGTTCGTTCGCGGTGTCCAGCAGTCGCGGCGGCGGTGAAGGGGTATCGAAACTGTTGATGGTGGCGGTCGGTGTCGGCCTGGTCAGCCTGGGTGTAACACTCGTATCGTGGATCGCGCCGTCGCTGCTGACAACCGGGTTGAACGGGGTCACCCAAAGGATGCAAGGGTCGCTGTTCGTGATCGCAGTGTCAGCCGCCGGGGTCACACTGGTGGTCGGTGGCGCGAAAGTCGCCTGGGAACACCGAACCGAGGACCTGCGCCGCCTAGCAGGCTCAATTGGCCGGTTCGCGGCCGTCGCGGTGTGCGGGACAAGTTTCGTCTATCTCGGGTTACAACTGTCCTCCGGGTTCAGCGCCTGGCTACTGACCAAAACGACCAATTGCGACCCCTCCGGTACGGCGGCTGCCACGAGCATCGGCGACTGTGTGGGAACACAGTTAAAGAACAGTCTCAGCAGCAATGGATTCAAAATAGGCGATCTGGGGGCTCCTGCCGAGGCGTCCGTTGTTGGCATAATCCTGATGCTGCTGGCGCTGGTGACACTGATCGGTTTACTGGTCGTCGCCGCCGTGTTTCTAGTCAAGTCAGCGATTTTTGTGGTGCTGGTGGCGGTGCTGCCGGTCGCATCCAGCTTCACGTTTTTCAAGATGGGCCAGGAATGGTTTGACAAGATCATCGGCTGGATCAGCGCGTTCATCCTGTTCGAGCCCGCCGTCGCGCTGATTTACGGCAGCGCGGCCGTGCTGGTCGCCACCCCGGTAAACAACACAGGGAATGCCGATCTGGCACAGTATGGCCATGTGGTAATCGGCCTGATACTGATGGCGATGGCGGCGATCGCACTGCCCGTGCTGATGAGGCTTTGCGTCCCGGCGGTGTCGGCGGCGGCGGGTGGCAGCGGGCTTGGCGCGACGGTCACCGCGATCGCGGGCGGCGCGATAATGATGAAAGTGGCCTCCGGGGCGACCAATGCCGCCATGGGCGGCGACTCGTCAAGCCCATCCGGTTCCAGCAGCAGTAATGACAGTGGGGGTGGCGGGGGCGACGCTGGCGGTGCCGACTCGGGCGGCTCTACCCCATCATCGGCATCATCATCAGGTGGGGCGTCATCAGCACCGGCGGATGCGGGTGCTGGCGCGGAGGCGGCGGGCGCGTCCGGTGCTGGTGCCGAAGTAGCGATGGTGGCGGTGTGACATGGCTGGAAACAATACTGAGGCCCAAAACGGCCCACAGATAGTCAAAGGGTTCGGCGGCTGGAAACAGCCTTCGCAGTCGGGTATCGGCGGGCTGTCGCTGCGCGCAACGCTAGTGCTGGGCGGCGTGGCGGTGTTCCTGATCCTGATTATGGGCACGGCGGGCACAATGGCTGCGCTGGAGATAGGTGTGCCGGTGGTGGCGGTGGTGGCGTTGATGGTTATCGCCGACGCTGACGGGGTCACGTTGAGCAAAAAGATCGGAGAAGCAACGATGTGGGCATCAAAAGTGGCGTCTGGCACAAACATCTACAAGGCTGGACCGGCCTCGAAAGCCACTGGCGGAAAGTTTCGTCTGCCAGGGATAGCGGCACAACTGGAGGTAACCGACCATGCTGACCTGATGGGCAACCGGTTCGCCGTCGTCTATTGCCCTTCACAAAAGACCGCCACAGTAGTGTTCGGCTGCGAACCGGGCGGTGTGGCGATGCTGGATGAGGATGAGGTTGACACACAGATCGGCTACTACGCCGGGTGGCTGGCACAACTAGCGCTAGAACCAGACCTGGTCGCCGCGACAGTAACCGTGGAGACAGCCCCCGATCCGGGCAAAAGGCTCGAACAGGTGGTGGCGTCAAGAGTTGACCCGGATGCGCCAGAAATCGCCAGGCGAGTCCTACAAGACTCGGTGGACGCCGGTAGGGGCGGCGCGACACAGGTATCCACCTGGGTGGCTTTGACCTACACCACCATAAACATGGGCCGAAAAGTGCGTGACATTGAAGGAGTCGCGGCGGTTCTGGCGACAAGGATAGGGTCACTGCGCGCCGGACTCGTCCCGGCCGGTGCGGGCGGGGTGTGGAGCATGGACAGCGCGGCCCTGGTCGAACTGGTCAGGATCGCCTACGACCCGGCGTCAGCAGTGTGGTTCGACCAGGTACACGCATCGGGCCAAAAACCACAACTGGGCTGGAATGATGCAGGTCCGTCAGCGACGGTGACATCTTGGGCGGGCTACCAGCATGACTCGGCCTACTCGATCACCTGGTCAATGTCGGGTGCGCCGAAAGGTGTTGTCAACTCGGGGGTGCTGCGTTCCCTGCTGGCCCCGGCGGCGGATGTCGCCCGCAAAAGGGTGACAATACTATATAGGCCGATTGATCCGGGCACGGCCGCGTCACTGGTCGACAAAGACCTGACGGCCGCGTCGGCGGCGCGGGGCAACAAAAACAAGCCGGAAGTACGGATGACGCAGGCGCTGCGGCAAGCCCAGCAAACCGCCGCCGAACAAGCCTCTGGTGCTGGCCTGGTGGAGTTCGGTCTGCTTGTGACGGCCACAACCGACGATCTGGAGTTGCGCGACCAGGTCGTC
This sequence comes from Propionibacteriaceae bacterium, assembly GCA_009778875.1. GTDB lineage: Bacteria > Actinomycetota > Actinomycetes > Propionibacteriales > Propionibacteriaceae > WRGV01. Next base: position 2,943 of record WRFI01000245.1, read on the forward strand.
CACACGATCCGAAACCTTGGTGCCGCCTCCAGGATCAGGTTGCGGGTCATGTACAACCGCCGCCGGGACACCAATGTTCGGTGCGCCACTGGGACGCCACATGCACACCGGCGGCATAGTGTGTTTCGACCCGATCGCCTGGTTTGAGGCGAAACTGATATCGAACCCGTCCGTGTTCGTGCTGGGGCTTAACGGTCGCGGGAAGTCCACCATGATCGGA
>WRFI01000246.1 GCA_009778875.1 Propionibacteriaceae bacterium
GCCTTGCTCAGCAGGTCCGGAGTGATGGTGATATCACCCACGGTCATCTTGGGCAGCGCCTGGGCCAGGTCGCGCAGGGCCAGCGCCTGCAGCAGGGCAATATCGACGCCCGCATAGCCCGCCATCAGAGCGGAGGTTCTGGCTGCCTCAGCCTCGCCGGTGACGCGGATGGATGCGGCCCTCGCTTCGGCGTCGATGCCCTGCCGTTCGCTCTGGGCTTTGCTGGCGATCAGCGCGGCGGCGGCCGTCTCTTCGGCTTGGCGACGGGCGTTTGCGCCCTCTTGAACGACCAGTTGCTGGGTCCTTGACGCGAGTTCGATCTTGCTGGCCAGCTCATTCTCGGAGATCTGGCGCTCGCGCTCGACGGCCAGGGCGCGACGCTCGTAGGTGGCCTTGTCGGCCTCGGCCTGGATCTGTTCGCGCAGCGGCGTCTGCAGCGCCTTCTCAACGTCCGATTCGGGACGGACGGCGAGCACGTGCATGTCGATGATCTGGACGCCGATCTGCGCCAACCGCATGTCGGCGGCGAGACCCTGCGCCAGCGCCGACTGGATGCGGGTGACGTTGCCGACGACGTCGCCCATCGGCCGGGCCGCAACATCGGCGACGACCACCGACTGGGCCAATCGCGTCAGCACAGCAACGGCTTGGCTGCGACCGTCTTCCGCGTCCTCCGGCGGGTCGGGGACGATGCCGAACTCCAGCCTGCTGGCAGCCAGGGACGGGTCGGCAAAGCGGTAGGTCATGGTGAGTTGGACGCTGACGTCCTGGTGGTCGGCCGTGTAGGCCCGCACCATGGCCGGCAGTTCTTGGTCGGCGATCGGCACCTCGCTCAGCACGGAGGCTGCTCGCCGGAACCAAAACGCCTGGCCGACGCCCTGGTGCACCAGTCGGCCGTGCCGCAGGTGGACGACATAGGCCGTAGCTGTGCCTTGAAAGTGGTTGAGGTTCAGGACCTTGGTGATGTGTGACATTTCTGCTCCTTCTGTTTACGTCATGTTGACATTAACTAGAATAGTCACGCCACCGGGATTATGTCAAGGTGACGTAAAAACTGGTATTGTTGACGCCATGCCAGACGTGCCAACCACTGCCGCCCGCCTGCCCGTGGCGGTGGACATCGTTGCCCTGACCGTCGACGGCGACGACCTGATGGTGCTGATCGCGAAGCGATTGGTGCCGCCTTACCGCGGTCAGCATTGTCTGCCCGGCGGTTTCGTGCTAGACGGTGAGAACCTCACCCAGGCCGCGTTGCGCGAGCTCCAAGAGGAAACCGGGCTCGACGCGACCGGCCATCTGGAGCAGCTGTGCACCATCGGCCCGCTGGGCAGAGACCCTCGGGGCCCGGTACTTTCCGTCGCCTACCTGGTGCTGTCGCCTTTCGTCACGCCGCCACGGGCAGGCGGCGATGTCGGCTCGGCCGAGTGGATGCCGGCAAACCGTCTGCCCAAACTGGCATTCGACCACGAGACGATTCTGTCTATCGGCATCGAACGGGCGCGGGCCAAACTCGAATACTCCGGACTGGCCACGGCCTTCTGCGACAGCGAGTTCACCATCGCCGAGTTGCGACGGGTGTACGAAGCTGTCTGGGGGGTGACGCTGGACGCCAGAAACTTCAACCGCAAGGTGACGACCACCGCCGGCTTTCTGCAGCCGGTAGCCAGGCGTCAAGGCCAACCGGGACGTCCCGCCGTCCTCTATCGGATGGCCTCCGGCGCCGACCCCGCCAGCACCATCCTCAACCCGCCGGTGATGCGGCCAGGTGCTGCAGGCGCCACGCCCACATCGCTATAGCCGCCGCCGCCCCGGCGTTCAGAGAGCGAGTCGACCCGTCTTGTGTGATGGCCACCAGATGGTCGCAGGCGGCCACCATCTCGTCCGTCAGCCCCGGGCCCTCCGACCCGAAGACGAGGCAGCAGCGCCGCGGCAAGGTGTCGGTTTCCAGGGGGACGGCGCCGGGCAGGTTATCGACGCCGACGAGTGTCACGCCCGCCTCCGCCGCCCACCCCGCCAGCGACGCCACATCCGCGTGGTGGACGATGTCGATGTAGCGGTCCGTCACCATGGCACCTCGACGGTTCCAGCGACGACGCCCGACGATGTGAACGCCGGCCACATTGAAGGCGTTGGCCGTCCGGACGATTGACCCGATGTTGAAGTCGTGCTCCCAGTTTTGGATGGCCACATGCAAGGGCGCCTGGTGCGACGCCAACTCGGCGCGGATGGCCTCGACCGTCCAGTAGCGGAAATGGTCGGTCACATTGCGGTGGTCGCCGTGTTCCAGCAGCTCAGGGTCAAGACGTGAGTCATCCGGCCACGGCAGCGGGTGAGGCCCGACACCGACGTCAACAAGTGAGGCCACACTGGGGTCATCATCATCTGTCATTGTGAAGTCATTGTAGCCGCCGGGCTCTCGGGCAACACCGCGGGACGAAACCCCGCCCTGGGCGGAGGTTATTTGTGGTTACCCTCTGGGGAGGGGGATTTGCGGTGGTCCATTCCCCTCTGGGGAGGGGTACTCGGTCGCTTCGCTCTCTGTTACACCTTCGTCGCGTTCGGCATACGAGCAAGCTCGTCTGCGCTCACTGCTCCTCGGTGTGGTGGCGGAGCCGACGGGGTGGTCTCGCGAGGGGTGCAGCGTCGGAGCCACGGAAAATTCCCCTCTGCGGAGGGGTGTCGGCGGAGCCGACGGGGTGGTCTCGCGAGGGGTGCAGCGTCGGAGCCACGGAAAATTCCCCTCTGCGGAGGGGTGTCGGCGGAGCCGACGGGGTGGTCCTCCAAGCGTGTGCAGAAACGTGACGAACCGCGTGTTGACGCCCGGTTCCAGGGCCCCCTGCTGCCGCGTCCCCCCCAGGGGGACTTGCCACCGAACACCCCTACCGCACCACAGCTTGCGGCCCGGGTCCCCCATCGGCTGGCAGCACCACCCAACTGGCGCCACGCCCAGGGTACCCGCCCCAAACCAGCCGACTCAAACACCGCGACCCACAGCGCATGCGCGGCAACTTCTCGGGTCGACGACACCCGGCCGCCCACCGGACCCGACGGTCACAGTCTCGCCCCGGCATGACCAGGAACTGCAGCAGCCGGACGTCCCCAAAGGCGCCACCCGGCAGGACCATCACGACTTCTCACAC
>WRFI01000247.1 GCA_009778875.1 Propionibacteriaceae bacterium
GGCGCCCCGAACTCATCGCCCAATGCGTCGCTGATTGCGGCATCCGATGCGTTGTCGGAGGCCTGGATGACCACATTGGTTGACGCGGTCGCGGAACGCGCCGTCACCATTATTCGCACAGTTAGCTCCCGCTGGTCTGGATCGTGAAACTGGTTTGTCGACTCACCAATTCGCCTATGGTTACCTGAATGGAACAGCTCGGGGTTGGTTGTAACGCCAACACCACAATGCCGTTCACTGTGGTCGCGGAACAACTGTCAACTCTTACGCCACTGACGCCAGCACCTCCGGTTAGAGAAAGAAGGAGGTCTGTGGCCTGAAACGATAACGTGTTGTTGCTGAATAGCATCTGTTGCCCGCCGGACCACTGCGCAAACACCCGGTACTGCACTTGAGGCGACGCCTCGGTTCGTATCAGTGAGTCAGCAGAAACGTTGATTCCCGAAATACGCTGCAAGGGAAAATCGGGGCCTGTCACCTGGTAGAGAGCCTGACTGGTTTGGCTTTGGATATTATTGAGCCAACTGCCCAGATCGGTGCCGATGTTGCCCGTCACCTGCCAGACGAGCTTTTTGACCTCTAATGCGGCCAGGCTAACCGTCACCTTTTGGGCGCATGCCGCAGAAACCCCATCGGTGGATTCGATTGCGGGCTGAACCCCGTCACCTATGACTTCTGGGCAGCTTGAGTTTCCAGATGAACTGTCCGAAGGTTGGCCGCTGGAGTTATCAGCCGGCGGCACCACCACAAGAATGTCACCGGATAGCCCGGTCGAGCGGGGCGCACTGAGGGTCACCGTCAAATTGACCGAGCCGGGCACCGATGGCGTCCCGGCAGCGTCGAAGTCGATTCGCAGACCGGTTGCGGACGGCTGCCCGGTCAGGTGGGCCGGCACCCATGAGATGGGGGACGGTGTCGAGCCAGACGGTTTGAGATTCAAGATGCCTGACTTCAGGACCGCGGTCGTCCCGCCGCCAACGACCAACACGGCCGCCACTGAAATAGCAATGATGAGCCGCCATGGTTTCTTTTTAACAGACACTTGAGCAGTCACCGGTTGGGGACGATCAACGAAACCCAACTGTGTTTCTGCCGGGTTGACGACCGGTTCGCTACCCAAGACGGCCTTGGCCCTGCCGCTGGGGGCCACATAGTTCGGTGGCGTCTCGCCAGACCCCGGGATCAACGTTTGACCCAAATCAAGGCCGGCATCAAGGGCCTTGACCGGTTTCGCGTGGGGCAACGAGGCCTGCGTGAGGTCGCCCCATGCCGGGTCTGGTTGGACGGGCAGGGCGGGTTGGTTGACAACATCCTCCGGAAGTTGCCGCAGCGCGGTGGCCGCGCCGGCCGCAGTCAGACGTTCGGCGGGGTCTTTCGCGAGCATGGCGGCAATCACGCGCCACAGCCTGGCGTCCACTGGCAGCGGCGGCGGGGCCGCTTGGACCTGGCGAAAGCTGATTGTGTGGGCCGTGCCGGGGCCCGCGAAGGGGGTCCGTCCAGCCAACAACTCATACAGGGTGATGCCGGCCGCGTAAACGTCGGAGGCGGCGCTGACCGTTCCCGTCATGAACAGTTCGGGTGGCATGTAGGCCGGCGAGCCAACAAGGCCAGTGGCATGCACGCCACGCTCGTCGGTGAAAGAGGCGATGCCGAAGTCGCCGAGTTTGACCGAATCGGGCGCGTCCAAGCCGCGGTCCGTGAGCAACACGTTCGCCGGCTTCACATCCCTGTGCAGCACGCCCTTCCCATGCGCGTATGAAAGCGCATCCAGCACCGCACAGATGGCGGGCAAAGCAACGCTCGGCGGCAACGTGCCCTTGCTCGACAATGATTGCGCCAAAGTGCCGCCAGCCATCAAGTCCATGATGATGGCCAGCCGATCACCTTCCATGACCATGTCAAGAACCTGAACGATGTTCCTATGCTTCAGATCCATCAGCATGGTGCGTTCCTGCAGGAAACGGTGCATGACGTTTGTGTCGGTCGAGAATTCAGTGCGGAGGATCTTCGCGGCCACGTCCGGTTGAGGCTTCGCGCGCCGACCAGACGAACCGTCGCCGCGCACTGTTGCGCGCCAAACCTGGCCCATGGAACCTGAGCCAAGCAGCTCAACCAGTTCGTAACGGCTACCAAGTAACTGGCGCAACGTGCCCCAAGTCAGGCGCCGGCGCTTGACAAACCAGGCGATGGTGCGTTAAAGTGGTGGTTGACAACGGTCGTTGCCGCTGTTGTTGTGCTACAAATCAGGGATTTTGGAGGCGTTGTGGCGTTTGGTGACGGCAAGGAGGCCCTGCGTGATGCGTATGATTCACTTTTGGGCGTTTGGGAAACGATCGCGTGGCCGGGGTGTCTGTTTGACAAGTTGATGGACCCGATGGTAGATGGGGCTTTTGTGTCGCCTGATCTGGTCGGTGGTAAGTCGACGCAGCTGGTGGGTGCGATCAACGATTTGAGGCAGCAGTTCTCCTCGGTGGCCCGCGCCAGCAGCGATGGCAGCCAGTCGAACTATGACTCGTGCCCAGCGGAGGCGTGATTTGTCATGGGTGACGCGTCAATTAATATCGATGCTTTGGAACGGCTGATCGACAACATTTCTGTGGTTGATGCCGCATTGACCGACTTGGATTCCAAGGTTTCCACGGCGATGGGTAAGACTCATGAGTATCCGTATTATGTGAACCATCCGTCATCGACCACGTTTCCTGATGGTACCGTTGTGGATACCTCTTGGGTTGAGTTGTTGAGCTATGTGCCGGCGTCGGTCATCAGCGCGTTGCCGATGGATGCTTTTCAGACGTGGAAGGACACGTGGCCGCCTTTTTTGCACCGGGCTTTGGGTTACGCCTATGAGTTGCGGAAGAAGTCTGATGTTCTTGGCCCCGGTATCATTATCCCTTGTGGCAAGGATTTGGATACCCAGATTGCGGCTGCGACGCCGGCGTTGACTCCGAGGGAGATTCCTGTGGTGGGGGCGCAGATCGGGGTGAAGGTGGCTTCGGGAAAGCCGCTGACCGGTGATGAGTGGGCGTATTGGAGCCAGTACGGTGGGGATACTCAGTTTGTGACTGCTTTGATGGGGAAGTGCACGGTGGCCCAGATTGGCGATTACACGGGCGTGTTGGGGCAGCAGCAGAA
>WRFI01000248.1 GCA_009778875.1 Propionibacteriaceae bacterium
CTTGATCCAGGTGTATTCGAGTTGCAGCGATTCGAGCTCGTTTTGCACCACCGTCCATTCGACGCGGGCGGCGCTGAAAACCATCCGTTGGGTGCGCGGGTGCAGCGTGGCCGGGTCGGCGAAGTACGAGTTGAGACGCTGGCGCAGGCTTTTCGCCTTGCCGACGTAGATGACCTGCCCGGCGGCGTCCAAAAACCGGTAGACGCCCGGGTCTACTGGGATGGTGCCAGGTGCGGGGCGATAGGTGGCGGGATCCATCGGGTCACGGCTTCCGGCCGGAAAGGACGGGACGCAGGAACTGGCCCGTAAACGACGCCCGGTTGTTGGCGACGTCCTCCGGCGTGCCCTCGGCCACCAGTTCGCCGCCGCGGGAGCCGCCCTCGGGCCCCAGGTCGATGATCCAGTCGGCCACCTTGATGACGTCCAGGTTGTGCTCGATGACCACGACGGTGTTGCCCTGGTCCACCAAGCGGTTGAGGACGCCCAGCAGCTTCGCGATGTCGTCGAAGTGCAGGCCCGTCGTCGGCTCGTCCAGCACGTAGAGGGTCCGCCCGGTGGAACGCTTTTGCAGCTCCGACGCCAGTTTGACGCGCTGCGCCTCGCCGCCCGACAGCGTGGTGGCGGGCTGGCCCAGCCTGACGTAGCCCAAGCCGACCTCGTCCAGAGTCTTCAGGTGGCGGGCGATGGCCGGGATGGCGGCGAAGAAGTCGACGGCTTCCTCGATGGGCATGTCCAGCACCTCGGAGATCGTCTTGCCCTTGTAGCGCACCTCCAGCGTCTCTCGGTTGTAGCGGGCGCCGTGGCAAACCTCGCAGGGCACATAGACGTCCGGCAGAAAGTTCATCTCGATCTTGATCGTGCCGTCGCCCTGGCAGTTCTCGCAGCGTCCGCCGCGCACATTGAAGCTGAACCGCCCCGGCATGTAGCCGCGAGCCTTGGCCTCGGGCGTGGCGGCAAACAGGGTGCGGATCTTGTCGAAGACGCCCGTGTAGGTGGCCGGGTTGGATCGCGGTGTGCGCCCGATCGGCGACTGGTCGACGTGGATCACCTTGTCGATGCTGTCGACGCCGGTGATCGTGCGGTGCCGTCCCGGTATGGTCTTGGCGCCCCAGATGCGGGCGGCCAGGGCGTTGTAGAGAATCTGGTTGACCAGCGTCGACTTGCCCGAGCCGGACACCCCGGTGACGGCGATGAACTTGCCCAGCGGGAAGGCGACGGTGATGCTGCGGAGATTGTTTTCGGCCGCGTCCACCACGGTGACGGCCTCGCCGCTGCCGGGGCGGCGAAGCAGCGGCACCGGGATGGCCTTGCGACCGGCCAGGTAGGCGCCGGTCAACGAGCGCGGCTCCGCCAGAAGGTCATCGATCTGCCCGGAGACGACGATCTCGCCGCCATGCTCGCCGGCGCCCGGCCCGATATCGACGATCCAGTCGGCGGAACGTATTGTCTCCTCGTCGTGCTCGACCACGATCAGCATATTGCCCAGGTCCCGCAGGTGAAGCAGCGTCTCGATCAGGCGCCTGTTGTCGCGCTGATGCAAGCCGATGCTCGGCTCGTCCAGCACGTAAAGGACGCCCGTCAGCCCTGAGCCGATCTGGGTGGCCAGGCGGATGCGCTGGGCCTCACCGCCCGACAGCGACCCGGCTGCCCGCGACAGCGTCAGGTAATCGAGCCCGACGTCGAGCAGGAACTTGAGCCGCTCGTGGATTTCCTTGACGACACGCTGGGCGATGGCCGCCTCGCGGGGGGTCAGCTGCAGCCCGTTGAGGAAATCGCGCACCTCACCGATACTCAACCCCGAAACTTGCGCGATGTTGGACCCGCCGATGGTGACGGCCAGGGACGACGGCTTGAGCCGCTGGCCATCGCAGGCGGCACAGGGTACTTCGCGCATGTAGGCGCCCCACCGCTCACGCGCCGAATCGGTCTCGGCCTCGGCTTGGCGGCGGCGGATGTAGGGCAACACACCCTCGTAGTGCTGGGTGTAGGTGCGCGTCCGCCCAAACCGGTTGCGGTAGGTGACGTACACCGGGTCGTCCACCCCGTTCAGGACCAGTTTGCGCACCCGGGCCGGCAGTTTCTCCCAGGGGGTGTCGACGGAAAAGCCCTCCTGGCTGGCCAGGCCGGCGAAGACGCGGGCGTAGTGGCCGGCCACCATCGGGGTCGACCAGGGAGCGACGGCATGCTCCGCCAGGCTCTTTGTGACATCCGGCACCACCAGGCTGGGGTCGACCTCCAGCGTCGTCCCCAGCCCGGAGCAGGCCGGGCAGGCGCCCCACGGCCCGTTGAAGGAGAACTGGCGCGGCTCCAATTCGTCCATGGAGATGTCGTGGCCGTTCGGGCACGCCAGGTGCATCGAGAAACGCCGCTCGCGGTCGGCGCCCTTTCTGTCGACGAACTCAATGGTGACCACACCGCCGGTCAGGTTGAGGGCCGTCTCAACCGAATCGGTGAGGCGTTGCTGCACGGCCTCTTGACGGCCAAGCGGTCGACGACGATATCGATGTCGTGCTTTTTCTGCTTGTCAAGGGTTGGCGCGTCGCCCAGGGCGCACACGGTGCCGTCCACCCGGGCGCGGGCAAAGCCCTGGCCGGCGTAGCCGCGCAACAGTTCGGCGTACTCGCCCTTGCGTCCCCGCACGACGGGTGCCAGCACCTGGAAGCGGGTGCCTTCGGGCAGGGCCATCAACTGGTCGACGATCTGCTGAGGCGTCTGTTTGTCGATCGGCTCGCCGCAAACCTGGCAGTGCGGCAGCCCGATGCGGGCAAACAGCAGGCGCAGGTAGTCGTAAATCTCCGTGATCGTGCCGACCGTCGAACGCGGGTTGCGGCTGGTCGATTTCTGGTCGATGGACACCGCCGGCGACAGGCCCTCGACGAAATCGACGGCCGGCTTGTCCATCTGGCCCAGGAACTGCCGGGCGTAGGCGGACAGCGATTCGACGTAGCGGCGCTGCCCCTCCGCGAAGATGGTGTCGAAAGCCAGGGACGACTTGCCCGACCCGGACAATCCGGTGAAAACGATCATGGCCTCGCGCGGCAGCGACAACGAGACGTTCTTCAGGTTGTGTTCGCGGGCACCCCGGATGATCAGGCGATCTGGCACCCGTCCAATGTTACCGGCTGATGCTGCC
>WRFI01000249.1 GCA_009778875.1 Propionibacteriaceae bacterium
AATTCCCCTCTGGGGAGGGGTGGCAGTCGCGAAGCGACTGACGGGGTGGTTGGTTACCTTTCTGCACACGCTTGGAGGACCACCCCGTCGGCTCCGCCGCCACCCCTCCTAAGGAGGGGAATTCACTCCGACGGCTCCGCCGCCACCCCTCCGCAGAGGGGAATTCACTCCGACGGCTCCGCCGCCACCTCCTAAGGAGGGGAATTATTTGCGCCGAACAACAAACTTTTATGTTTTTGTTGTATACTGTCTTTTTGTGATTGAAACTACTCATTTGACCAAGCGGTACGGCGACAAGCTGGCCGTCGACGATTTGACGGTCCGCGTCGAACCGGGGCTTGTGACCGGCTTCCTCGGCCCCAACGGGGCCGGCAAATCGACCACCATGCGCCTGATCATGGGCCTTGACCACCCGACCTCGGGCAGCGCCATCGTCAACGGTGTGCCCTACGCCCACCTCAAATCGCCCCTCCACGAGGTGGGCGCGCTGCTGGACGCCAAGGCCGCCAACGCTGGGCGCAGCGCCCGCAACCACCTGCGCGTCATGGCGGCCACCCAGGGCATTCCGGCCAAACGGGTCGACGAACTGCTGGAGATGACCGGGCTCACCAGCGTCGCGAACAAGTCGGTCGGCACTTTCTCGCTGGGCATGGGCCAGCGGCTGGGCATCGCCACAGCACTGCTGGGCGATCCGCAAACCCTGATCTTGGACGAACCGGTCAACGGCCTGGACACCGAGGGCATCCTCTGGGTGCGCAACCTCGTCAAGCAGCAGGCTGCTGACGGCAAGACGGTGTTCCTGTCCAGCCACCTGATGAGCGAGATGGAACTGGTGGCCGATCACCTGGTGATTCTGGGACGGGGCCGCCTGCTGGCCGACAAGCCGATGGCCGAATTCATCACCGAGTTTTCCGGGCTGTCGACCCGCGTGGCGTCCCCCCAGGCGACCGCCATCGCCGACGCCGCCCGACAGGCCGGGTTCGCCGTCAAGCCGGCTGAGCCTGGCGTCATTCTGATCAGCGCCCCATCCGATCAGATCGGCCAGATGGCCGCCAGCCACGGCTGGATACTGCACGAACTGACACCCCAACATGTCTCTCTGGAGGACGCGTACATGAAGCTGACGGAAGACGCCGTCGAATACAAGCCGGCCAACGCCAAGGAGGTGGCCGCATGAGCGCCCAAGCAATGACCAATCGCGTCAATTTCTTCCACGCCGCCAAGGCCGAATGGATCAAGCTGTTCACCTTGCGGTCGACCTGGCGGACGCTGGCGGTGGCGGTGGTGATCACGGCCGGGATGGGGGTTCTGACCGGCTACACCCACCGCATGCTGGCACTCAGCACCGACCTGATCGAGGCCGACAAAATCCCGCCGATGCTGTTGAAGGCCAGCGACGCCATCACGAGCCCCAGCGCCGTCTATCTGGCGCAGATAATCATCTGCGTGCTGGCCGTCTTGGCGATCACCAACGAGTACTCGTCCGGCCAGATCCGCTCGACTCTGGCTGCCGTGCCCGCCCGCACACCGGTGCTGGTGGCCAAGGCCCTGATCATCGCCGTGGTGGCATACGTCGCGACGTTTGCCACCTGGTTCGTGACCATGCTCGTCAGCTGGCCCTTCCTGGCGGGCTTCGCCAGCGGACGCGTGCCGTTGTCCCCCGGTTGGTCGGTGGTCGACGATCGCTTCACCGCGGAGACGCTGCGGACCATCGCCGGCATGGCTTTGGCCAGCCTGCTGATGGCGGTCTTCGCGCTGGCGATCGGTGCCCTGCTGCGCAACACCGCCGCGGGCATCGCCACCGTCTTCGTCGTCATCATGGTGCTGCCGGGGCTGATAAGTAACCTGCCGTGGTCCGTTGCCCAAAATGCGACGATGTACATGTTGCCGTCCTGCCTGCAGGGCCTCTACATGACCGCCGGCGCCGCCTTCGGCTTCGTCAAGTCGCTGGTCGTCAGCGGGCTTTGGGCCGTGGTGCCGACAGTGGCGGCGGGCATCCTGCTGAAGCGCCGCGACGCCTAACCTCAGGAGGATGGTTGACGCGGCGGGCTCCAGCCGGCCCGAGCGCACAGGCACCGTACTCGACGCACGATCAAGTGGCCACCCGGCCTGGGCAGGCGTCTGCGCCGTCGCCAGCTCGAACCGGCGTTCCACCCGCCATGTCAACCGGCGGGCTCCGGCTGGAGCCCGCCGCGTCAACCTCCCTCCCACTTCATCGGCAGAACTCCAACGGGAGTGAGGTTTTCGTCGTCCACCGCGAACGTTCGCACCGGGCCGACACCCGTCAGCCTTGATTCGAAACGCACCGTGACGCGGCCGTGGCCCGAGCCCCACACCCAGCCGCGTCCCAGCACCTCGTGGAAGACGTCCTCGCCCGGGGTCCAGCCGGCACCCCGGTGACGCAGCGAGCGTGACTGACTGGCCTCTTGGACGATTTCCTCCGTGATTGGCGCGTCCTCGTCGTCGGAGAACAACTCCTCCTGCGCTGACTGGGTGAACCCCGAGACCCCCAGCCCGACCAGCCGGACGCCGCGGGCCACATCGACGCCAGCCAGCAGCTGCCGCCCCACCCCGGCCAGGCGCTCGGACCGGTCGGTGGCACCCTCCAGCGTGCGCGACCGGGTGTGGGTGCTGAAGTCGGCCAGCCGTATCTTCAGCGTCACCGTCCGGGCAAATAGGCCGGCCTTGGCCAGGCGTTTTGCCACGATCACCGCGTCCGTGTCGATCTGGTGCTCGATTAGGGCGTGCTGCGTCAGGTCCTCGGCAAAGGTGTCCTCGACCGACACCGACTTGGCGTCCCGCTCCGGTTGCACCGGTCGGTCGTCCTGCGCGAAAGCCAGACGGTGCAAACCGGCGCCGATGTTCTCTCCCAGCTCGTGGGCCAGTTCGTGGGGCGAGGCGCTCTGCAACTCGGCGACCGTGCGGATGTTCAGCAGAGCCAGCCGCTCGACGGTCGCCGGCCCGATGCCGGGGATCGCCCGCACGGGCAGCGGGCTGATGAAGTCAAGCTCGGTGCCGGGCACGATGATGCGCTGGCCGTTCGGCTTGGCCGCCTCGGACGCCACCTTGGCGACCAGTTTGGACGAGCCG
>WRFI01000250.1 GCA_009778875.1 Propionibacteriaceae bacterium
ACTCGTCCACCGGCGGGGCCGGCGGCAACGGCACCTCGGGCTGGACGGGCGCGTCAACGGCCCACGGCTCGACGACCACCGCGCCCATACCCATAAGGTTCGACGACTCGTCGACCCCATTCGACGGCTCGTCGACCGACTTGTGGCTCGGCTCGTCGGCCGCCCGCTGGCCGACGAAGATTGGCCCGCTGATGATGGGCGCTTCGGTCATTTCGGGCTCGGCGGCAGCCATTTCGGGCTCGGCGGGCGGGGCCGGCGGGAACGGCACATAGGGCAGCAACGGAACAGGATCCATGCGGGCCGGCGCCTCAACCACCGGCGCTGGCGGTGCGCCCCAAGGAGCCGGCGTCTCAACCGGCGGCACAACCGGCACGTCCACCTGGGCCGGCGCCTCAACCGGAACTGCCGGTGCGTCCGACGTCGGCACGGCCGCCACCAGCGGCTGCTCGAACGTGCTCGGCGGTCGGTTATGAGCGCCCGGCGCGGCCTCCTGGTTGTCGGCGGGCGCTTGACCCAGCCAACTCTCGTGCTCGTCGGTGGGCTGGAACGGCGTCCCGTCCAATTGGCCGCTCAGCCGGTCGAGCAGCGCGTCCACCTGGCCCATCGAGTAGCCGCGCGAGACGATGGCGAACCGGACCCCTTTGAGGTCCTCGCCAGTCAGCGGCGTGTCGGGGAGGTCCATGCCCGGACGGTCGTCCACCACTGGCGGCATGCCGCCCATCCGGCGGTTGGCCACCAGAATGACGATGCCGATCACCACCACGGCTACGCCCACGATTATCCACGACAAGGGAGTCATTGTCATTGGTCTGCCTTTCCTCTTGTGAGCCTCATCACGGACGAGGCCCACCGGTTATCTGTGAACACGCTGCCTCGACGGCCTCTCCCACGTCGTCTGTTAATGTGATCAAATCCATGTCGCTCAGGCTGATATACCCGCGACCCCCCATCGTGTCCCTCAACCAGTCCAGCAACCCCGCCCAGTAGTCGACGCCAAACAGCACCAGCGGGAAGTCCTGCACGGTGGTTGTCTGGATCAACGTCAGCGTCTCGAAAAGCTCGTCGAATGTGCCAAACCCGCCGGGCAGGCAGATGAAACCCTGCGCGTACTTGAGGAACATCACCTTGCGGGCAAAGAAGTACCGGAACATCAGCCCCAGGTTCACGGACGAGTTCATCCCCTGCTCCATGGGCAACTCGATACCCAGCCCGACGGAGATTCCGCCCGTCTCGTCGGCACCCCGGTTGGCGGCCTCCATGATGCCGGGGCCGCCGCCGGTGATGACGGCCACACCTCGCCGGGCGAGCATCTGACCGATTTCGTGGGCGGCTTGAAACAGCGGATCGTCCGGTTCGACGCGCGCCGAGCCGAAAACCGAGACGGCCGGCCCGAGATCTTCCAGCGCCTCAAATCCCTCGACGAATTCCGTCTGGATCCGCAGGACGCGCCAGGGGTCGCTCTGCGACCAGTCCTGGTCGTCCGAGCGCAGCAGATCTCGGCCGATCTGGCGGGCCTTGGCTGGCCCGACTCGCCTGACGCCCGAATTCAACCTGCGGTGCTCAGTCATGCACTCCCTCTCATTCCTGAGAAGTACTCTACCGGTTTACCTTGTCAGAGCCGCTAGTAGGGCAACTTCGGCGATTACGGCGTTTCGCCAGTCCCCCAGGTCGAGCGACTCGTCCAGGCTGTGGGTGCGCGACCCGGGGTCGCCGACGGCGGTGACAACCACCTCGGCGCCGGGGAAGGCGGCCTGCAACTCGGACGTCAACGGGATCGCCCCGCCCTGCCCGATCATCACGGGCTCGACGCCCCACGCCTCGCGCAGCGCGGCGATCGTCGCCTGGGCGCACGGCCCGTCCACCGGAATGATGCCCGGCTCGCCTTCTTGGCCGTCCGTTATGCTCACGTGCGCGCCCCAGGGTGCGTGGCTCAGCAAGTGCTTCTTCAGCGCCGCCTGCGCGTTGACGGCGGTGTCCCCCGGCGCCACCCGCACCGACACCTTGGCGCGGGCGCTGGCGATCAGGGTGTTGGACGCGTCGGCGATCCGGGTCGTGTCGATGGCCAGCACTGAGCAGGCCGGCGAGTTCCAGTTACGCTGGGCCACCGATCCGTCCCCGATCCACTCGACGCCGTCGAGCTTGTCCGTCTCCGACTGCAAGCGGTCGAGGGGGTAGTCGACGTCCGGGGCCTGGCTGGACGTGAGCCCTTCGATCGCCACGTTGCCGCGCTCGTCGTGAAGCGTGGCCAGCAGGCGGCACAGGCAGGTCAGGGCGTCCGGCACCAGCCCGCCGAAGCCGCCAGAATGAAGGCCGTGATCGAGCGTCGAAACCTCGACGACGCAATCGGCGATGCCGCGCAGCGTGGTTGTGAGTGCCGGTGTCCCGACCTTCCAGTTGGTCGAATCGGCGATGACAAACAGATCGGCCGCCAGCTCGTCGTGATGGACGCCGAGAATGGCCTGCATGCTCGGTGAGCCGACTTCCTCTTCGCCTTCGATGAACAGCTTGACGCCGATTGGCGGCTTGCCGTCGAAGGCCCGAAGCGTCGCCAGGTGGGCGGCCACGCCCCCCTTGTCGTCAGCCGACCCGCGACCCACCAGCCGTCCGTCCCGCTCGACGGCGTCGAAGGGGGGTGACGTCCAGCGGGCCACGTCACCAGTCGGTTGGACGTCGTGATGGGCATACAGGCAAACCGTCGGCTGGCCCTCGGGCGCCGGGAACGACGCGATGACGGCCGGTTGGCCCAGGGGCCCGCCGGGGGTGACGGGTTCCGCCACCACCTGGACGCTCGGGCACCCGATGTCGCGCAGCCAACCCGCAATCTGGTCGGCGCTGGCCCGCACGTCGGCGGCGTGCTCGGGTTGGGAAGAGACGGACGGAATGGCGATCAGCGCCTTCAGGTCGGCCAACGCACCTGGCAAGACGGCATCAACACGGGAGATCAAATCAGGAGTCATAGGTCAAGGTTAGACGATTGGCCCTGAGGTGCCTCCATTCCCCTCCTTTAGAGGGGTGGCGGCGGAGCCGGCGGGATGGTCTAAATTCCCCTCTGCGGAGGGGTGCCGGCGGAGCCG
>WRFI01000251.1 GCA_009778875.1 Propionibacteriaceae bacterium
CGACGTCAAGCCCGGTTACGGGCGCAACTACCTGCTGCCGCAGGGCAAGGCGATGGTCTGGACGCGTGGCAGCGCCACCCAGATCGCGGGCATCCAGCGGGCGCGGGACGCCCGTCAGGTGCGTGACAATGACCACGCCGCCACGTTGCGCGATCAGATCGAGGCCTTGCAGGTTGAGGTCGCGGCTCGCGCCGCCGAGTCGGGCCAACTGTTCGGTTCCGTCTCGCCGACAGTGATCGCGCTGGCGTTGAAGAAGGCTGGCGGGCCAGCCATCGATAAGCGGGCCATCTCGGTGGCCAAGCCAATCAAGCACGTCGGCGTTCACGGTGTCGGCGTCAAGCTGACGGACGCTGTGATGGCCCACGTCAACATCAAAGTTGTTGCCGCGTAAGTGAAAGTGTGGCTTTCACCCTTTGCCCAGATCCTGATCGGGGTAAGCCCCGATCACTTGGGGCAATGCGGGGTGAGACGCTAGACTTGACCTTTCGTGGGCGCAAAAACTCACGATCGTGTTGTGCCCGGAAACGGGCCCGGCACGACCCCCCTAGGGCACTAGCTCAATTGGCAGAGCAGCGGTCTCCAAAACCGCAGGTTGGGGGTTCAAGTCCCTCGTGCCCTGCGACTACCGGTGCGACGCCTCGTCGGGCCGGGTCGAAAACGAATACTGAAGAGGATTATCGTGGCGAGAAAGAGCGCGAGCGGGCAGCCCAAAGAGCCTGCCGGCAAGCCGGGAGACGTGCCGGAGGACGTTGTGACGCCCGCTGCCGACGAGTCGGCCGAGGCTGACGACGTGGCTGCCGATGAGGCCGATGCCATGGACGAAGCCAAGCCTGAGGCTGATGCGAAGTCCGAGGACGCCGATGCCGAGCCTGAGGGCGAGGACGCCGACGCTGAGGCTGATGCGGAGCCTGAGGACGCCGATGCCGACGCCGAGCCTGAGCCCGAGTCGGATGATGAAGAAGCGGAAGCAGGCCTGGCTGACTCCCTGTTCGATCTGAATGACGAAGACACGGACGAGGTTCGCCAACCCGTCCGGAAGCTGACGAAAGCACCCGTCAAGAAGGCCCAGACGCGCAAGCGCGCAGCCACCACGGCGCCGACCACAACCGGACCCACCACCCCATGGGCGTTTGTCCGTCAGGCCATTGGCGAGTTGCGCAAGGTGGTCTGGCCATCGGGCGACACAGTGGGCCAGTACTTCATCGTTGTGCTGGTGTTTGTGCTGTTTGTCATGGCGGTGGTGTTTGGGTTGGACACCCTGTTCGGCTGGGGCCTGATGCGGATATTCCGCTGACAAGGAGATTGTGAAATGACTATGGAGCCGACCGATCTGCCGCAGGACGATGTGGAAATCGACCTGGGGCCTGTGCCGGTGGACAACGTCGAGATTGATCTGGATTTTGGCCAGATGGACGTGACGCCGTCAGTTGACGACATTGTCATCGACCTGAGCGAGCCCGAGGACGAGACGCCGGAGACTGCCGCCGCCGAAGCTTCGACTGACGAACCGGATCCCGAAATCGAGGCGGCGCTGGAGGCCCTGCGTCAGGAGCTGCGCGTCCAGGAGGGTGACTGGTACGTCGTCCACACCTATTCCGGCATGGAAAACCGCGTCAAGCAGAACATCGACTTCCGCGTCAAGACGTTGAACATGGAGGACTACATTTTCGAGGTCATCGTGCCAACCGAAGACGTCATCGAGATGCGCAACGGCGTCCGCAAGACGGTGACGCGCGTCGTCCTGCCCGGCTATGTGCTGGTGCGCATGGCGATGTCCGACGACTCGTGGGCGGCGGTGCGTCACACCCCGAACGTGACAGGTTTCGTCGGCCACGCCAATGCCCCGGTGCCGCTCGAGTTGGA
Organism: Propionibacteriaceae bacterium; assembly: GCA_009778875.1. GTDB lineage: Bacteria > Actinomycetota > Actinomycetes > Propionibacteriales > Propionibacteriaceae > WRGV01. The sequence continues at coordinate 1,864 of WRFI01000251.1, forward strand.
CGAGGTCGAGCGCATGCTGACGCCGTCTGTCGTCGCCAAGGTCAATGCGGCGCACGTGGGCAAGCCGTCGCGCGGACGCCGCAAGGTCGAGGTGGTCGACTATGTGGTAGGCGACTCCGTCATGGTGGTGGACGGTCCCTTCGCCGGCGTGCATGCCACCATCACCGAGATCAACACACACAACCAACGTGTCAAGGCCAACGTTGAGATTTTGGGTCGGGAGACCCCCGTCGACTTGACATTCACACAGATCCAGAAAGTTGTCTAGGGCCTAGCGCCCAAGAAAGGAAGGACCGGAAATGGCCCCCAGGAAAAAGGTCGCTGCAATCGTCAAGATTGCCATTCAGGCTGGCGCCGCCACACCCGCACCGCCAGTCGGCACGGCGCTTGGCCCCCATGGCGTCAATATCCCGGAGTTCGTCAAGGCATACAACGCCGCGACGGAATCAATGCGCGGCACGATTATCCCCGCCGAGATCACCATCTACGAGGACCGCTCGTTCACCTTCATCACGAAGACGCCGCCGGCCCCCGAGCTGATCAAGAAGGCGGCCGGCGTTCCCAAGGGCTCCGGCGTGCCGAACAAGGAGAAGGTTGGCACCATCACGGCCGCTCAAGTGCGTGACATTGCCACCACCAAGCTGCCCGACCTCAACGCCAACGACATCGACGCAGCCTGCAAGATCGTCGAAGGCACCGCCCGCTCGATGGGTGTGACGGTCGCCGGCTAGACAACCCATTCCCCTCCTCAAGGGGGTGGCGCGAAGCGCCGGGGTGGTCCTTCCGCACAACTGAACAACAACTGAACACACCATCTGGCAGGGTGACTTGCCGGCCGATCGGGCCGGCGGCCCGAACCAGACCTGGCGAGGTAGCTTGCGAGGCTACAGACAAGGAACCAGAAATGAAACATTCGAAGCGCTATGTTGCGGCATCCGCCCTGTTTGAGGCGGGCCATCTTTACACGCCGGAAGAGGCCGTGGCACTGGTCAAGCAATTTCCCCCGGCCAAGTTCGACGAAACGGTCGACGTGTCGATGCGTCTTGGCGTCGACCCCCGCAAGGCCGATCAGATGGTGCGCGGCACGGTCAACCTGCCCAACGGCACCGGCAAGACGGCCAAGGTGCTGGTCTTCGCCCAGGGCGCCAAGGCTCAGGAGGCTCTCGACGCCGGCGCGGACGAGGTCGGTGCCGACGAGTTGATCGACAAG
>WRFI01000252.1 GCA_009778875.1 Propionibacteriaceae bacterium
CCAGGGCTGGATCGGCTTGACCAACTACGCGAAGGTGCTGGCTGACCCCGGCTTGTGGTCCGCAGTCCGGTTCACGATCGTTTTCGCCATCGGCGGGGTAGCCCTCTCGTACCTGCTCGGCCTGGGTTTGGCCCTGCTGCTGATGCGGCCCATGCCGATGCGGGGGTTCATTCGCGTCGGCCTGATTTTGCCCTGGGTGGTGCCGCCGATCGTCGGCATGACGGCCTGGCGCTGGATGCTGCAAGACCAATCGGGCGCCGTCAACCAGGTTCTGATGGCTATCGGGCTTCACCCCATCTATTTCTTCAACGATCCGAAGTGGACGGTCGTTGCCGCCATCATTGCCAAGGCCTGGCGGTCATTCCCATTCATGCTCGTGTCGCTGATGGCCACCCTCTCGTCGCTTGACGATCAACTGCTGGAGGCGGCCGCCATCGACGGCGCCAACGCCTGGAAGAAGTTCTGGCATGTGACGTTCCCGCAGATCCTGCCGATGAGTGCCATCTTGTGGGTGTTAATGACAATTTGGTCCGTCAACGACTATGAAACGCCCTATCTGCTGACTAACAACTCGGCCAACGCGCGAACGATGATGGTCTACACATTCGACACGTCAATATTCGGCACGAACGGTCTGGGCACAGGTTCGGCCTCGGCCGTGCTGACACTGCTGGTGTTGGGTGTCCTGGCTTACTTCATGCTCAAGCTGCAAAAGGCAGGTGGGAACGACTGATGTCTGCGACAGATTCAACCGCGGCGGCGCCTCGCGTCGTCGACTTACGAAGGGGACACCAGATCCGCCGGCGAATTGCGGCCTGGGTGCTGGCCATCGTGCTGCTGATCGTCATGCTGCTGATCAACATGCCAGTGATCTTGACGGTCATCAACTCGTTCCGTCCCAACCTCGACATTCTCCGCGGCTCGACGCTGGTGCCGCATACTGTGACGCTGCAGAACTACCAAGCCATTCTGGGCAAGACGGACTTTCCTCTCTGGTTTACGAACTCGGTGTGGGTGTCGGTTGTCGCCACGGTGGTCACGTTGATCGCCTCGGGGTTGGCCGGCTATTCGTTGTCGCGCTACCGCACCAAGGTGAACGCCGTCTATTCGAACACTTTGATGGCATTCCAGATGTTCCCGCTGGTGTTGTCGATCATCGCCCTGATGATCATCTTCAGCCGGCTGAAACTCACCCAGACGTTCTTCCCGGCGATCATCTTGTACATCGTCATGGCGTTGCCGTTTTGTACCTGGATGTTCAAGGGCTTCTTCGACTCGATACCGCGAGAACTGGAGGAAGCCGCGCGGGTGGACGGCTGCTCGTCCTTTTCGGCGATGATCCGGATAGTTGTTCCGCTGGCCGGCCCCGGCGCGGCGGCAGTCGCGATTTATGCCTTCCTCCTGGCCTACAACGAATACATGGTGGCGTCGGCCTTCCTGAAATCGCCGTCCACGCTGAGGACGGTGTCGATCGGTCTGCGCTCGTTTTTCCAGCAGAACACCACGGAGTGGGGCCAGATCCTGGCTGCCGCATCCTTGGCCGCGATTCCGCCGCTCATCCTGTTCCTGTTGGTTCAGAAGTGGATGATTCAGGGCATGGCCGCGGGCGCCGTCAAAGGCTGAGCCATTCCCGCCAGCGCGGCACCTCGGCCTCGGCTTGGGCCAGGCCCGCCTCGTAGGTGGCCTGCAGCACGGCGACGTTCGTCGTGTTCGACGTCGCCGGTGGCTTGATGGCAGGAGCGAACACCAGCGCCTGCCCGGCCTTCTCCAGTTCGAAGATCTGCTGGCGCATGGCGTTGTAGGTGGCCGGACGGGCGTTGAGCGCCTCGCCGACGGCCGGGTGCTTGCGCCACCAGGCGCTCGCCAACGGCTTGGGCACCTCGGGCCCTTTGACGTATTCCCGCTCCCGCGTCAAGACGATGAAGAACCGCTTGAAACCGGCGGCCATGGCGGCGTCAAGAGGGATGCCGCCACTTGGGCCGAGCGCACCGTCCAGGTAATGACGCCCGTTGATCTCCACCGGTGGCATCAGCATCGGCATCGACGACGAGGCGCGCACCCGCGACAGCAGGTCGCGCAGGGTGTGGACGTCCGCCTTGGTGAACCAGGCCTCCTCGCCGGCGTCGATGTCGAAAGAGCCGATGCGCATGTCGGCCGGGTTGGCCTGGAAGGTGACGAAGTCCACCGGCAGAGCCTGCCCCGGCCCGGACGTGTGCATGTAGATGTACTCGGAGTCGAACAACCCGCGACCTTTCAACCAGGTGGCGGGGGAGCCGATCTTGGGGTCGGCACCGAACTCGACGAAGCTGCGCTTGGCGCGGTCGGGCTGTCGGGCCAGGTAGTTGACGGTGTGGGACGAGCCCGCCGAGATGCCGCACACCAGCGGGAAGGCGATGCCTTCGCGCAGCAACAGCTGGACGACGGGAGCGCTGACGGACGCCCGCATACCGCCACCCTCGAAAACGAGCGCAACGTCTGGTACGGTGATGACGCGGTCGGGCGAAGCGGCTGCGATGGTGCTTTCGGTCACAAAGCTCCAGAATAGTGCAGGCGGCGAGCCAGAAAATCAATTTTGCGTGCGAGCCGCACACATGGCACAATTGTGTGGTTGTCTTCACCACGTGGCGCGCTGTGCCGCGGTTGCGAGATACTGCAAATCACGGAGCTTTTCAGCGCCAGAAAGTGCGGTGCGCGCGACACTCCCGACATCGTGTGCCGAGCAACATGGCTTTGACAAGCCGAAATGCCAGCAAATCCGGGCTAATATCCGGGGCCGCTGGTCGGCTTGCCCCTCAACGAGAGGATTGATATGGCGACTCAACGGATTCGCATCAGGCTTCGGGCCTATGACCATGAGGTCATCGATTCGTCGGCGCGCAAGATCGTTGACACCGTCACCAGGACGGGCGCGAAGGTGGCTGGCCCGGTGCCGCTGCCCACTGAGAAGAACGTGTGGTGCGTCATCCGCTCGCCCCACAAATACAAGGACAGCCGCGAGCATTTCGAGATGCGTACCCACAAGCGGCTGATCGACATCATCGACCCCACCCCCAAGACCGTCGAC
>WRFI01000253.1 GCA_009778875.1 Propionibacteriaceae bacterium
AATGGCGAAGAAGGCAGCGGATGTCCGCCCGAAGATCACGTTGGCCTGCACCGAGTGCAAGCAGCGCAATTACATCACCAAGAAGAACCGCCGCAACACGCCGGATCGCATCTCCTTGAAGAAGTTCTGCCCCACCTGCGGGCGTCACACGGAGCACCGCGAGACCCGCTGACGTTCTGATTCCCCTCTGGGGAGGGGCGGCAGTCGCGAAGCGACTGACGGGGTGGTTGACGCGGCGGGCTCCAGCCGGCCCGAGCGCACAGGCACCGTACTCGACGCGTGATCAAGTGGCCACCAGGCCTGGGCAGGCGTCTGCGCCGTCGCCAGCTCGAACCGGCGTTCCACCCGTCATGTCAACCGGCGGAGCCGGCGGGGTGGTCTTTTCAATTGACCCCGGCGGTTGGCCTTACGTATCTTCGTCCACCCAATCGAGCGTGCGGGTGACGGCTTTCTTCCAGTTGCGGAAAAGGCGGTCACGCTCGGCCAAGGTGACGCGGGGCTCCCACCTGATCGCCTCCGCCCAGTTGTCGGCGACGTCCTGCTGGCCGTCCCAGTACCCGATGGTGATGCCGGCCGCATAGGCCGCACCCAGCGCCGTCGTCTCCGCCACGACCGGACGAATGACGGGCGCACCCAACTGGTCCGCCTGGAATTGCATCAGCAAGTCGTTGGCCACCATGCCGCCGTCCACCTTCAACTCGATCAGGTGGACGCCGGAGTCGGCCTCCATTGCGTCAACCACCTCGCGGGTTTGGTAGGCGGTGGCTTCCAGCACCGCCCGCGCTAGGTGCGCCTTGTTGACGAACCTTGTCAGTCCGACGATGGCGCCCCTGGCGTCCGGTCGCCAGTACGGCGCGAAGAGGCCCGAGAAGGCGGGCACGAAGTAGGCGCCGCCGTTGTCTTCGACGCACTCGGCCAACTCCTCCACCTCGTCGGCCGAGTTGATCAGGCCAAGGTTGTCGCGCAACCATTGCACAAGTGAGCCGGTTACGGCGATGGAGCCCTCCAGTGCATAGGTCGGCTTGGTGTGACCCACCTGGTAGCCCACCGTCGTCAACAAGCCGTGCTTGCTGAAGACGGGCGTCTCGCCGGTGTTCATCAGCAAGAAGCAGCCGGTGCCGTAGGTGTTCTTGGCCGCGCCAGGCGTGAAGCAGGCCTGGCCGAACATGGCGGCCTGCTGGTCGCCGAGGATGCCGGCGATCGGCACGCCAGCCAACAGTTCGGTGTTGGCGCAGACGCCGTAAACCTCGGCGGACGAACGGATCTGCGGCAGCATCGCCAGCGGTATGCCCATGTCTTCGGCGATCTGCCCGTCCCACTGCAGGGTGTTCAGGTTCATCAGCATGGTGCGTGACGCGTTGGTGACGTCCGTGATGTGGATGCCGCCACGGGTGCCGCCCGTCAGGTTCCAGACCACCCAGGTGTCCATGGTGCCGAACAGCAGATCGCCCGCCTCGGCGGCGGCTTGGGCGCCCGGCACGTTGCGCAGTATCCAGGCGATTCTCGGCCCCGCAAAGTAGGTGGCCAGTGGCAAGCCGACCTGCAGCTTGTACCTGTCCAGGCCCTCGTCGCCGGCGAATTCGTTGACCAACTCGTCCGTGCGGGTGTCTTGCCAAACGATGGCGTTGCAGACGGGCTCGCCGGTGCGGCGGTTCCACACCACGGTCGTCTCGCGCTGGTTCGTCACCCCGATCGCCAGAATGCTTTGGGCATTGAGCCTGGCCTCAGCCAGCGCCTGCGCCACCACCTGGCGGACGTTGTTGATGATCTCCATGGGGTCGTGCTCAACCCAACCGGGCCGGGGCATGATCTGGGTGTGCTCGCGCTGCCCGATCGACATGACACTGCCCTGGTGGTCGAAAACAATCGCCCGGGACGAGGTCGTCCCCTGGTCTATCGCCAAAATGTAGCCGTCCATGTGTTCTATCCAACCATCTTTTCGACTGGTGTGGTGTATCGAATGCCGCCAGCGCCTGTATGGTTTGTTCTGGCGAGTCGGCCGCCTTGTCGGCCGTGAGGGAAGGTTCCATGCCTTGGGCGAACATGAGGGAGGCCTCATTCCACAATCTCGATTGCGACGTGCACTACTGGCATCGCCTGGGCACCGGTGACCAGCACATTCTGTTTTTCCACGGCGCGGGCGTCGACCATGAAATGTTCGAGCCGCAGACGGGTGTGGGCGGTGATTCCAGTCACCTCGTCTTTTGGGACGCCCGGGGGCACGGGGCGTCCCAATTGGCGGCAGGCCGGGCCTTTTCCTTCGAAGACATGATCGACGATTGCCGAAAACTCTACGAGACGCTCGGCATTGATGAGGCGATTCTGGTCGGCCAGTCGATGGGCGGAAACCTGGCGCAGGAGATCGCCTGCCGTCACCCCGAGATGGTTCGCAAACTGGTGCTCATCGACTGCACGAAGAACACCGGAAAGCTGACCGTGTTGGAGAAGCTGACGCTCAAGGCGTCGAGCCTCATCTTCGCCTGCTACCCCTGGGGCACCCTGATCAGGCAGAGCGCCGACGCCTGCGGCAACAAGGCCGAGGTGAAGCAGTACGTCCGTCGGTGCTTCCAGCGGATGGACAAGGCCACGTTCATCGACATCATGGGCGCGGTCACCGGGTGCCTGCACGAGGATGTCGCGTTCCGGTTTCCCCAGCCGGTGCTGCTTCTGTGCGGCGCGGACGACAAGTCGGGCAACATCCGGGCGTCCATGACGGCGTGGGCGCAAGCCGACGAAAACTGCACGCTGTTCATGATCGAAAACGCCGGGCACAACGCCAACCAGGATCAGCCGGAGGCTGTCAACCGGCACATTTCTGATTTCCTCTGACTGTTGAAAAATGCATCGACTGGCGCCTGGCCATCACCGAGTCAGGAAGCAAGGGGTCGCAGGTTCAAATCCTGTCAGCCCGACAGAATCGGTGGTATAAGTCCTAGTCGTGGGCGGTTTCCGTTAGCCGAGAGGTGACGGAAAAATGTGGAGGCCCTGGAATTGCCCCGGAATTGAAGTGCGCTCAGGCATGGGTTCGAGAGGCCCTGGCCGA
>WRFI01000254.1 GCA_009778875.1 Propionibacteriaceae bacterium
ACGAACTGGAGGCCTGGCGGGTGGTCGACACCGACACGGACGCGGTTTTCCTGCTGTACGACACCTCCACCATGCACCAGGCCGACAAGGTGGCCGAGAGGCTGATTGCCGAGGCCAAGCGATGATAATTGAGAGCCTTTACCCCGAAATCTGCTGCCTTTATGGCGACTTGGGCAACACCGTCTACCTGCGGCACTGCCTGCCCGACGCCACCTTCGCGCAGACCAGCCTGACCAGCCCACCGGTGTTTTTGAGCCAGCCCATCGACCTGCTCTACCTGTGTTCGATGAGCGAACGCGCCCAAGAAATCGCCATCCAACAGTTGCTGCCCCACCGCTGCGAGCTGGCCAAGCTGCTGGACGGCGGGCAGACGACCGTCCTTTTGACGGGCAACGCTCTGGAGATCTTCGGGCAATACATCCAGCGCCCGGACGGCAGCCGGATCGACGGGCTCGGCTTGCTGGACTTCTACTCCGTGCGGGTAACGCCGAACCGCTTCAACTCGCTGATTCTGGCCAGCTTCCAGGACACAAAAATCGTCGGCTACACCAGCCGCTTCTCGCACACCTACACCAAGGCCACCGACAACTGCCAGTTCAAGGTGGAAAAGGGCGTCGGCTTCAACCCCGGCACCGACCTGGAGGGCCTGCACGTTGGCAAGCTCTACGCCACCTATCTGCACGGCCCTTTGCTGATCGCCAACCCCGCCTTCACCAAGGCGCTGCTCGCCGACATGGGCGTCACCCTGCCGCGGCTGCCCTTCGAGGACGAGGTCCAGCGCGCCTATCTAAAGAAACTGGCGGAATACGAACAGCCGTCACTTCAGTTGGACTGATCCGGAGGGAAACCATGCAGCAGTACCGGCCGACCAAACTCGCCATCGACCTCGACGCCATCACCAGCAATGTGCGCCAGATCATCGCCACCTTCCCGGGCTTCACGTACTACCAGGGCGTCGTCAAGGCCGATTCGTACGGGCTGCGCGGGCTCGATGTGATGCGCGCCATCCTGGACGGCGGCTGCAACTTCTTGTGCGTCAGCCTGGTCGAAGAGGCGCTGACGGTGCGGGCAGCGTTCGACGTGCCTGTCCTCATCCTGGTGCCGCCGCCCGTCGAGACGCTGCCGATGCTGGCCCGGCAAGGCATTTCGGTCACCGTCGCCACCGCCGAGCAGGCCACCGCGGCTGCGGGCGTCGACGGGCTGAAGGTTCACATCCGGGTCAACGGCGGGCACGATGTTTTCGGCGGTCCGACCTCGCCCGATGAGTTCACCGCGCTCGTCGGCACCCTTCGCCGGTCCAAGGCCGTCATCGAGGGCATCTACGTACACAACTACGATGGCCGCAGCCAGCAGCCGACGCTGGACGAGCTGGCGGTGTTCGAGGCCGTCACCTCGGGCATCGACCTGGCGGAGATCCCGGTGGTCAGCACGTCGGTGTCGTTGACGTTGCCATGGTTGAAAGCCAAGCCCTACGCCACGGCCTGCCGGATCGGCAACATCATCTACGGCATCGAAAACGACACCATGAACCTGCGCAACTGCTTCCAGTTGGTGAGCCAGGTGACGCAGGTGGTGACGCTGCACGCCGGGCAGTCGATCGCCTACTGCCAGGCCTACACTGCCTCGGCCGACACCGAGTTCATCGGTGTCGTGCCCATCGGCTATGGTGACGGTTTCGCCAAAAACAACGCCGGACGGGACGTCTTCGTCAATGGGCGTCGCCTCAAGATCGCGACGGCCACCATGGACGTCACCCTACTGGTGGGGGACGCCGACCTGCGCCCCGGCGACGAGGTCGTCCTGATCCGTGACCCCGCCCACCTGGACGAAATCGCCGAACACACCGGCGGGGTGGCCGAAGAATCGATAAGTCTGCTGAACGAGCGCGTCTACCGCGAGTACCGATAATCCCCCTCTGCGGAAGGGCGGCGGAGCCGACGGGGTGGTCTCGCGAGGGGTGCAGCGCCGGAGCCACAGAAAATTCCCCTCTGCGGAGGGGTGGCGGCGGAGCCGACGGGGTGGTCCCCCAAGCAGGTGCAGCGCCGGAGCCACGGAAAATTCCCCTCTGCGGAGGGGTGGCAGTCGCGAAGCGACTGACGGGGTGGTCCCCCCGAAGGGATGCAGCGCCGCAGCCACAGAAAATTCCCCTCTGCGGAGGGGTGGCAGTCGCGAAGCGACTGACGGGGTGGTTCCGTGAGGGGTGCAGCGCCACAACCGGGGCGGTCCGTCACCCTTTTTGTGCTGACGCGGACGCTTCGCGTCCTTGTCGTCGAAATTTGGTGGTGACGCTGGGCGGGTGGTCACCAAATTGGCTGGCCTCGGCGCCCTGGTTGCGGCTGGTCAGCGGGGACGGGGGTGGCTGGGTTGGCCGGTTTCGGGGTCCAGACGTCAGGATGAGGAGATAACCCCGCAAAACCTCCCCGCCAATGGCCTCACCCCGAGGTTTGCGGAGTTATCACCCTGCCACTGGGCGTCACTCCTTGAACCAGCCGACCCGGCATGCGTAACTGCGCATTTCGGGCACCGTCAACCACCCAGACAACAGATCTGTGGTGGTTACGTGCCCATCCGGCGAAGTTTTCCTTGCGCAACCACCGCACAACGTCGCACCGCACCCGAAAAGTTGGACGAAATGCGAATCTACGTAACGAGCACCCAAACCGGACACCCCCGTAACCACCGCCGGGGGTGACATGCCCGGCGACGCAAGCAGCCCACCCGGCCACCCGCCAAACCCAGCCACCGAATCCGACGACAAGGACGCAACGCGTCCGCGTCAGCACAAAAAAGGTAACAGACCACCCCGGTTGTGGCGCTGCACCTGCTTGGGAGACCACCCCGTCGGCTCCGCCGGCACCCCTCCCCAGCGGGGAATGGACCACCGCAAATTCCCCTCTGAGGAGGAGTGGCAGTCACGAAGCGACTGACGGGGTGGTCCATGGCGCTAGACTGGATAGTTGGCCCGGAGGAAGGACAGTAATGGATCAGGCG
>WRFI01000255.1 GCA_009778875.1 Propionibacteriaceae bacterium
CCTCGCGGGACCACCCCGTCGGCTCCGCCGACACCCCTCCCCAGAGGGGAATTTACTCCGACGGCTTTGCCGACGCCCCTCCGCAGAGGGAATTACCTTGTCAGCACAATGCAGCGGGGGTGCTTTTCGGCTGATAGCTGATCGGTTATGCCTGCTAGGGCGAAGATGTTGGGTTCGGGCTCTGGCTCTGGTTCGGGCTCCGGTTCTGGCTCGGCCGGTCGCGCTTGGACCCGCCAGGGGAATTGCTCGTCCAGGTCGGCCAGGCTGGGGATGGGCCAGGCGGCCGATATTCTCGGCTGAGGCTCAGTTGGCAGATCGGGCTCAATGTCGTCCCTGGGGGGTGCCGGGGGACCGCCCACAATGGCGCACGTCCGGTTGGCCAGACTGGCGGCGAACGTCACCTTCTCGGCGTCGGCCTCGCCCGCATCGTCGATGATGACGATGTCGAACCGGCGGTTCGCCAGACCGTCCTCCAACACCAGCGCGTCGAGGGGCGCGGCGATCACCAGCGCCTCGCCTGGCAAGGCCAGCCACTTCTGCTGGTAGTCGTCCTCGACCTTGGCGCGTTGGGCCGACAATTGGACAAGCTCATCGTTCAACTGCATGACCTGCTGGGCGGCCTCTTCCCAACGGTGGACTTGGCTGAATTTGCCGGCCGCGTCGACCTGCTGGTAGTGCTCCAGCCAGGCCGGAGGATCGCCCAGCACTCGCCGGCGCACCGCCATCTCCTGCTCGCAATCACGTATGGCGAGGTTGCGGATGTCGACCTCCCGCTGCAAGTCTTGCAACCGTTGCTGCACCGTGTCGCGGGCTTCCCGCACGCTCAGCGCGTCATCAAGTCGCTGCTCGATGGACGAGGCCCGTGCCTCATGCGCGGCCAACTCCTCTCGGGGCAGGCGCAGAGCATCACCCAGGTCTTCGATGAGGTCGTTGAGGTCGTCCAGGGACTCCCCCAGCACCGCCCGCTGCTCGTCCCATTCCGGGCCGAGTGTTTGGATTTCCGCCAACTGCGACTGCTGGACGGCGCGACGCCGCGTCGCCTCGTCCAATTGGGCCGTCAGCGCTTGTACCTGACGCAGGCGGCTGTCGCGTTGCCGAGTCTCGGACGACAGGTCGGTGGTCAGTGTCGACACCTTGGCGTCGGCCCCGTCATAGGTGGCCAGCGTCTTTTGCGTGGCCGCTGCCGAGGCGAGGAACTCGTCCTTTTCGTTGCGCAACAAGCCGCGCCGGTTGGTCCAGTCCAACCATTCGTCGTAGACAACCCGCTGTTCGTCGAGACGGCGGATGCCACCGTCCTTGTCGTCTTCTTGGACGCGCAGCCGCAGCCAAAGCTCGCTCGACCGGGCCGGGTCGTCGCGGTTGGCCTGCTCGGTGCGGGCGATCGCGTCCAGCCGCTGGTCACGCCGGACGAGCGCCGCCGCCGCCTTGTCGCCCATGAGGGCCGGATGATCGCTGACAGCGTCGGCGACGGCGCCAATCGGCAGGCGCACCACCACCCCCGGCGCGAGAACGCTTTGCCCGTTCGGGTCGACGCCGATCAGCGCTGTCAATGCGTCATCGACGGCCCGCTCATCCGGGGCGGTCAACAGAACTGAATGTCCCTTTTCGATGGCCGCACCCACCGCCGCCGCGACCACCGTCGTCTTGCCGACGCCGAATTCCCCCCAGACGAGGCACCCGCCCGCGGTTGTCATCGCCTCGAACGCGGCCTGCTGCTGCTTGTTGAGGTCGCGCGCCCAGGGGGAGCGCCGCAGGGTGGGCAGACGCCAGGATGTCGGCAGAGGTTTGACTTTCGGCGCGGCCTCAAAGGCGTCCAAGGTCGCGGACCAGCGGCGGTCGAGGTCATCGTCCGCTGCATCGTCGCGCCAGGTCGGGTCCATGGGTTCACCCCTCGGGACGTAGTAGAGGGAAGAGAATAGTTTCGCGGATCCCCGCACCACTAAATAGCATCATAACCCGATCAATGCCCAAACCCATACCTCCCATGGGTGGAACGCCCTGTTCGAGCGCGGTCAGGAAGTCCTCGTCCAGTTGCATTGCCTCTGCGTCGCCGGCGGCGGCGGCCAGCGATTGGGCCGTCAAGACCTGGCGCTGAACGACCGGGTCGATTAGTTCCGAGAAACCGGTGGCCCGCTCGACGCCGCCGATCATCAGGTCCCAGGCCTCGATCAGCCCGGGTGTCGTGCGATGGGGACGGGCCAACGGCTGGGCAATGGACGGGAAGTCGCACACGAAGGTCGGCTGTATCAGCGACGGCTCAACCAGGTGCTCGAACAGTTCCATCGCCAGCTTGCCGGCGTCCCACTTGGGGTCGACCGGCATATCAAACTTTTCCGCCAGGCCTGCCAGGCGCTCTATCGGCGTTGTGACGGTGACCTGCTCGCCGACGGCGTCGCTCAACCCCTCGTACATGGGCAGCCAGCGCCACTCACCGTCCAGATCGATGGTCACCCCGTCTGGGCGGACGATCTGGTGACGGCCCAGCACATCGGCGGCATCCATGATGATCTGCTTTGTCATGTCGGCGATGGTGAACTGGTCGCCCCAGCTTTCGTAGGCCTCCAGCATCGTGAACTCGGGGCTGTGAGACGAGTCGACGCCCTCGTTGCGGAAGATTCGCCCGATCTCGTAGACGCGATCTGCCCCGCCCACCATCGCCCGCTTGAGGTGCAACTCCAGGGCGATGCGCAGGCTCATCTCAATGTCGAAGGCATTGAGGTGCGTCTTGAACGGACGGGCCTTGGCGCCGCCGTGGACGAGCTGCAGTATCGGCGTCTCGACCTCAAGATAACCCATCGCTGCCAGTGACGACCTGAATGACGCCAGCAGCGCCGCCCGGTCGCGGACCATTTGGCGAGCCTCGGAGCGAGCGATCAGGTCGGCGTGACGAGCCCGCACCCGGGTCTCTTCCGACAGGTCCTTGTGCAGGGTCGGCAGCGGTCGCAGCGCCTTGGACGCCATGCGCCATTCGGCCACCAGGACGGAC
>WRFI01000256.1 GCA_009778875.1 Propionibacteriaceae bacterium
TCGGCGACCATGGGCCAGACGGCTTGCATGGCGGGTAGTGGGTCGAATGGTGTGCTGGTGTCGCCGTGGTAGGCCAGGACGCCGACGAACCCGGAGATGACGAACTCCATGCGGAACCGGGCTCCGCGCTGGTTCCAGTCCGTCAGAATCCGGTACACGGTCTCCCCAGCCAGAATCCGTTGCGCGGCTTCCCGCACAAGTTCGGCCTGCTCGGGGATCACGTACAGGTTGCAGCCTTCGGCTCGATAGCCGAACGGCGGCTTGCCGCCATGCCAGCCGCCCTCGATAGCCTGCTGCTTGGCGGCCCTGGCGGCAGTCGGTCTCCTGCCGGTCCACCCCGCGCTCCGTGCCCTCCGGATCATCACTGATCCGCACATACACCACCGCCCGCAACACGGGCCTCTCCTGCTTCTCGTCGTCCATCGGACTCCACCTTTCGTCTATGACGTAGGTGCGTTTCCGATACCTGGGCTAAGCTGAGGAGGGGAATTTAGGGGACTGGCGGAGGATACGAGATTCGAACTCGTGAGGGCTTGCACCCAACCCGCTTTCCAAGCGAGCGCCATAGGCCAACTAGGCGAATCCTCCGTCGGAGAAGTTTACCTGAATCCGCCGATCATGAGCTACTGCGCGACCCTATCCAGGCACCCTGGCTGCGTTGGCAACGCTCAACAGGCGTCCAGCCTGTCTTCGCATTGCCGCCTTGCCATCGCACCTGTCTAGTGCCGCTCGCTACGCTCAGCATCGGCGGATCCAGGTTTACCTGACGCGGCGGGGTGCTCGAAATCTACTGCGGCTTGGATCTTGACCTGGGAGCCCGGGTCTTTCCCGTAGCCTGAGGTGGCACCGGCACGTCCATCGGCACGTCCGCCGCCGCGTCTGGCTGAACCTCGGCAGGAGCGGGGTCGGGACGGGGAACATATGCCGGGGGGACTGACGCCGGGACAAGCGGGTGGTCAATCAATGCGATCATCGCCCGACGACGCCTGCGGCGAACCAGCACGATCGGCACAACGATCACTGCCGCCAGCACCAGCCACGGCAGCAAAGCGGCAAGGGCTATGAAAAGGAAGCGGGCGGTGGTGGTCATGGCGTGCCAGCCGGCGCTCAGCGCCGACGCAGGACCGGTTTGCACAACGGGCGGTGGTTGAGTCGAGACGCTGACGTCAATCGTGGCGGTTGACACTCTTTGCGCCAAGCTCTTCTGGACGGCCAATAGGGACTCCAGATCCGCCTCCCGCTGGGTCAGCTGCGACTCGACCGCGGCGATGTCAGACACCGAACCGCTGCGCGAGATCAGGTCCTGCAGACGGGCAATCGACGCCCGCATCGTGGCGATGCGAGAGTCGGTGTCGGCGACCTGCTCGGTGACGTCCTCGGACTGGATCGACCGGTCCGTCATGTCGCCAACCGCTTCAAGCTTGGTCAAAGTGTCGTCAAGTTTCGCGGACGGGATGGACAGCTGAACCGAGGCATAGCCATAGGCTTTGGCGTCGGTTGGCAAGGTCATTGACTCTGACGAAACCCAGCCGCCGGCATTGGTGGCCACGTCATGCAGGCTGTTAACGGCAACTTTCACGTCGTCAACCACAAGGGTGACGGAGGCGGTGCGGGCAATCAGCCGGTCCGTCGGCATGGGTGCATTCGGCACCGGATCTTGAGCGCTGCCGCTTTGGATGCTTCCGTCCCCCGCGTATCCACCGGAACCGCCCTCGGGCAGTGACGAGGCACTCCCTGACGAACAGCCAGCCAGTGCCACCACCCCCAAAAGCACCCCGAGGCCCAGCGCAATGCCTATGCTCTGTCGCTTCATGGTCGTCCCTCCAATTGAGTCAGGTATGCCACTGCTGTCAGCATACCGTGAGCGAGAAGGGGACGGGAAACTCGCCAACGCTGGCGAGGGGAAAGAAAGACCGTGGGTGGTGGGACGTCCCACCACCCACGGATGAGTGTCAGGCGACCTGGTTCTTCATGGTGATTGCGCCATACAGGTAGAGCCCCGGCAGCACACACAGCAAGACGGCGCCAATAATGTTCCCGCCGGAGACGATATTGAGTATCAGGTTGATCACCGCCAGGGCGCACAGTCCGATGCCGACATTGAACAAGAGGCCGGCCTTCTGGTGGTTGGCGGCATTCTTGACGCCCAAGATGCCGGCGACCAGTGCGCAGATGCCGACAAGCAGAACGAAGATTGTTGCGATGACCAGGACACCTGTCGACACGCCGACATCCGTACCAGAGGCCGCGATCACCCCGACACCGAGCAAGGCAATAAGGCCAGCGATCACATAAAACGCGCCACCGACAATCAGCAAGATGGACGCAACAAAAACGAGGGTGTTTCGCTGAGGAGTCACCGGAACGGCTCCATAGGCTTGCGGGTAGCCCTGTGGTGCAGGCGAATAGGGCTGCGCTGCAGGCGGATAGGCCTGTGGGGCAGGGGCATAGGCCTGTTGTTCAGGCGGATAGGCCGGATAGGGCTGGGCAGGCTGAGGGGCCTGCGGTGGGTACATCGAACCATCCGGCTGGGGATTGGGTACTGACATGACTATTCCTTATCGGTTGACGAGGTTCTTCTCTTTTGTGGAGCAGACTGTCAAGTCGCTGTGCCACCTTCGTCACACCGAAGGCTCGCCAGTCGCAGCATGTCTCTCCTGCTAACAGACTAACTGACTTAGAAACGCGCCACTGACACGCCACGCCAGATGGACATCAACAACCGCCGAGCGGCGCTGCCCCGATCGGACTAGGTAAGATCGTGGCCATGGCTCTTACGATCGGGATTGTTGGCCTGCCCAACGCGGGCAAGTCAACCTTGTTCAATGCGCTCACCCGGGCCAATGTTCTGTCCGCCAACTACCCCTTCGCCACCATCGAGCCGAACGTCGGCGTCGTCGGCGTGCCGGACGCCCGGCTGGCTGTGCTGTCCGACATGTTCGCCTCGGCGCGGATCGTGCCCGCCACCGTCA
>WRFI01000257.1 GCA_009778875.1 Propionibacteriaceae bacterium
CCGCCGGCGTTTTTCAGGATTCCGGTGGAAGGCCCTGGCGCGAAAGCCCGCGCTTGTGTTCATGGTAGACGTTGATGAGGGTCGAGTCGAGCAGCACTTGTCGGCCAGGGTCTGGTCGTGTCCGGTGGCAGGTTGTCCGGGGCGGTTGGGGCCGTGGGGGTGGGCTCGTGAACGGCAGGTGTTTTTTGATGTTGAGGAGCGTTCGGTGCCGACGTGGGTGAGGCCTCGGCGGGCGCGGTGTTGTTCTTGCCGGGTGACGCAGGTGTTGTTGGATCGGCGGATGTTATCGCGGCGTAAAGACGGGCTGGCGGTGATTCAAGAAGCGTTGGGGTTGATGGTGACAGGTTTGGGGGTTGGCAAGGTGGCCTACGAGGTGGGCCGGCCGTTTTCGACGGTACGGGGTTGGGTGCGTGCGGCGAGGTTGTGTTCGGGTGGCGTGGAGGGGTGGCTGGCTGGTCTAGGCCAGGTCGTGGCCGGGTCGTTGCCGTCGGGGATCGTCGCGTCTGGGGTGGGCCGGCTGGTGTCGGCGTGTGTCAGGTTCGCGGTGGGGACGGGCTGGCCGGTAGACGCGTGGCTGGTGGCGGGCGCGTCAGCTTGCCGATGCGTCTTGTTACAGGCGTCGTGGTGGGTCCAACACGAATCGGCCGTGGCGGGACTGCCCGTGGTTGCGGCATCATCGGGCGCGGGCCCGTGAACTGGTTACGGGCCTGATTCTTGAAGGGATTGAACATGGCCGGGAAGATCTCGCGACGGGAACGCCGGGAACAAACAGCTTTATGGCGTTACCAGCTGATAAGGGACGCGATTGATGAGGAGTTGACACCGAAGCAGCGGGGCCAGGTGGTGCGCCAGATCGCGGCCAGTTCACATGCTGGCCTTAACGGTGGCACCGTTAAGGTGTCTCGGGGCACGATCGACCGGTGGGTGTCAGCTTGGCGGGCTGGCGGATTCGAAGCGTTGCAGCCGAAACAGACGGCGTGCGTTTCACGGACCCCGGTTGAGGTGTTGGAGTTGGCGGCGAGCCTTAAACGGGAACGTCCGGAGCGTACGTGCGCGCAGATATGCCGGATCATCGCCCGGATGACTGGTGATTCCCCATCCGAGTCGACGTTGCTGCGTCATTTCCGCCGCCTTGGCTTGCCGATGATCCATCAGGAGGTTCATGGCCGGTTCGAAGCTGATTTCAACAACGAAATCTGGGTTGGTGATTTTTTGCACGGCCCTGTGATCGGGGGTCGGAAAACGTATCTGGCCGCATTTCTAGACGACCATTCCAGGTATTGTGTCGCCGCCCGTTGGGCGTTGTCAGAGGATGTTTGCCGCTTGTCGATCGCGTTGAAACCAGGCCTGTTGGCCTGGGGTGTCCCAGTCAATTGCTACCTCGACAACGGCTCTGCGTTCCGTGATGATCAGCTGGCCAGGGCGTGCGCCCGGCTTGGGGTGCGTCTGATCCATTCCGCCCCATACAAGCCTGAGGGGCGCGGTAAAATTGAACGGTTCTTCAACACGGTGACTTCCCAGTTCCTCGTCGAAATCGACCCGGATGGGAAAACTGGTATCGGTACCAGGGTTGATAGTGTCGACCAGTTGGACCGCCTGTTCCACGCCTGGGTGGAAACCGTCTACCACGCCAGCATCAACACCACGACCGGGCAGACTCCGCTGGAACGGTGGAACGCCGGCTAGGCCAGGCAGAAACCCCGCCGCGTCGACCCGGGCCGGATCAGTGAGGCGTTCCTTTGGGAAGCCACCCGCACCGTCACCCGCAACGCGACCGTGCAATTGTTAAACAACACCTACCAGGTTGATCCGTTGCTGACCGGGCGGAAGATTCAACTGGTCTACGACCCCTACGACATGACTGGGCCGCTAGCCGTGTTCGTCGACGACAAGCCAGCCGGGGTGGCCACGCTAGTATTGATCAGCCGGCACGCCCATCCAAGAGCCGAGAAAGCGCTACGTGACGAACAACCCGACCGTTCCACCGGGCCGGCCACCGGCATCGACTACCTGCGTCTGATCGAAGACACCCACAAAGCCCGCATCACCGCCGCTGGCATCAACTACACCAACCTTGAACAAGACCCGCTACCATGACCGGCATCGACACTCTGCAAAACCATTGGGGACTATCACGGACCCCGTTCAGCCCCGACATTCCCGTCGAACAACTCGTCCCCACCAAAGGACACGCCGAAGCCGTCGCCCGGTGTCGCTGGGCGATCGCCTCACGCCAAATCTGTGTGATCGTCGGTGAGGTCGGCGCCGGGAAAACCGCCGCCGCCCGAGCCGCCCTGGCCGGTATCGAACCAGCCCGCCATGTCCCCATCTACATTCCCGACCCGACCATCGGATTGAAAGGCATCAACACCACCATCGTCACCGCGCTAGGCGGGCAACCACACTACGCCGCCGCGAACCTGGCCATCCAAACCAGCCAACTCCTGTCCGGTGAACGAGACGAACGCGGCCGCACCCCCATCCTGGTCATCGATGAAGCCCACCTGCTCACCAACCAAAACTTGGACGGACTAAGAATGCTCACCAACACCGCCATGGATACCGGCGCCGACTTCGCCCTCATACTGCTCGGCCAGCCCACACTTAGACGACGCTTGAAACTCGGCGTCCTTTCAGCCCTCGACCAACGCGTCACCACCAGATACACCATCGAAGGCATGACCCGCGACGAAACCACCAGCTACATCAAAACCCACCTCGCCTGGGCCGGCCGCACCGACACGCTATTCGCCGACGACGCCATAGGCGAAATCTGGCAAACCTCAAGAGGCTACCCCAGAGCCGTCAACACCCTCGCCACCGCCGCCATGCTCGCCGCCTACACCGACCACAAAGCCATCATCGACCGCACATCCACCGAGAAAGCCATCGCCGACAACACAAACTAGCCGTCACCATGACGATAAACCCCGTCACCATCAACACCAAGCCCCGCCCGGACCA
>WRFI01000258.1 GCA_009778875.1 Propionibacteriaceae bacterium
CCGGGGCGTCCTGGGTGGTGCTGTGCGACACCAACGGCGGCATGGTGCCGACCCAGATCTCCGACGTCGTCTCGCAGACCCTGACGATCGGGGTGCCCCTGGGCATCCACTGCCACAACGACACGGGCTGCGCCCTGGCCAACTCGCTGGCCGCCATCGACGCGGGCGCCCTGATGGCCCAGGGCACCATGAACGGCTACGGCGAGCGCACCGGCAACCTTGACCTGGTGCCGCTGATCGGGGACCTGCACCTGAAATACGGCTGGAACCTGCTGACGGCCGAGCAGCTTGGCTCGCTGACCCACGTCAGCAACGCCATCGCGGACATCGCCGGCCAGCCGCGCCAGCCGCGCCAGCCCTACGTCGGCGCGTCGGCCTTCGCCCACAAGGCGGGCCTGCACGCGTCAGCCCTCAAGGTGGACGAAAACCTGTACCAACACATCGCGCCGGCCAGCGTGGGCAACCAGATGCGCATGCTGATATCGGACGCCTCCGGCAAAGCCAACGTCGAGATGAAAGCCCGCGAGCTGGGCATCGACGTTTCAGGCGAGGGTGTCGTGTCCGACATCGTCGAAACCGTCAAGTCACGCGAGGCGGCCGGGTATTCCTACGAGGCGGCGGACGCCAGCTTTGAGCTGCTTGCGGCCGACGTTTCCGGGCGTCTGCGCAAGCCCTTCGAGGTGACGCGGTGGCGGGCGGTCACCATGGGCGACGCCGATGTCGACAGCTCCGAGGCCCAGATCACCCTGATGATCGGCGGCGAGCGCATCGTGCGGGTGGGCGAGGGCAACGGCCCGCTGGACGCCCTGGCGGACGGTCTGCGGCAAGGCCTGATGGCCAGTTTCCCGTCCGTCGAAAGCTACGAGCTGGTCGACTACCGGGTGCGCATCTTGGATGCGGGACGGGGCACGGACGCCACGGTGCGGGTGCTGATCGACACGATCGACGACGCCAGCAACCGGTGGACGACGGTCGGCGTGGGCACGAACGTCGTCTCGGCATCCTGGGAAGCCCTGGCTGACGCCTACCTGTACGGCCTGGTCCGGGGGTATGGCACTGCCAGCTAAACTTTCCCCATGCGTATTGCCAGATTCAGCCTGCCCGGCGGCGCCCCGACGTTCGGCGTCGTCGAGCTTGAGGCCGACCAAGGCCAGTTTCCCAACACCGTGGCGGCCATCACGTCCGACCCGCTGACGGGGCCCGTCAAATACACCGGCGCCCGTCACGACCTTGACGCGGTGCGACTGCTGGCCCCCGTCATACCGCGCAGCAAGGTTGTGGCAATGGGGCGCAACTGGGCCGATCACATCGCCGAGATGGGGGAGTCGGCGCCCGTCAGTCCGACGATCTTCATCAAGCCGAACACGTCCGTCATCGGCCCGGACCAGCCGATCGTCAAACCGGTCGAGACGTCGTACCTGAGCTATGAGGGCGAATTGGCCATCGTCATCGGGCGGATTTGCCGGCGCGTGCCGCCGGAGCGGGTCGCCGAGGTGATCTTCGGCTACACCTGCGCCAACGACGTGACGGCCCGCGATCTGCAAGCCGAAGAGGACCAGTGGACGAGAGCCAAGGGTTTCGACACCTTCTGCCCGCTGGGGCCGTGGATCGTCACCGACATGACGCTGCCGCAGGCCGGCAGCCTCAACATCGTCACGACGGTGGACGGGGATGTCAAGCAGGACGGCACGACCGCCGACATGTTGCGCTCGGTTGGTGAAATCGTCGCCCTGGTGTCGGGGTTTGCCACGCTGCTGCCGGGTGACGTCCTCTTATCTGGCACGCCGTCAGGGGTGGGACGGCTTGAGCCCGGCCAAAGCGTCAGCGTGGAAATCAGCGGTTTGGGCACACTGACCAACCCGGTAGTCGCGGAGGGTGATAAGTGATGGCGAGTTCCCGCAAACCAACGGCCACGTCGGCGGTGGTCATTTTCGAACCGGCCGACGGTGTCGACTACACGAGAGCGCTGGCGGGGTCGGACCGTCCCGGCATGATGGCTGTGACGGGCATGGCACTGATGCTGTTGAGCCTTTACTTCGTGAGCCCCGCCATTTCCGGGGCGGTCAACGGCATCGGCTGGTTGCTGCGCGGCAAGCCGGGCAGCATTGATGACTTCGTGGCGACGGCCAACGCCTTCGGTTACCCGGAGGGTGTTCTGGCGTCGTTCCTGGCGATCGCCAGCTTCATCGGCATAGCGATGCTGTCGATGCGGTTCATCCACCGTCAATCGCCGAAGTGGTTGGCGTCGGTCCAGCCGGGCATGCGCTGGCGCTATCTGGTGATCGTGGCGGTTGTGGCGGCGATCGTCTTCAACATCGTCTACTGGGCGACGTCCGGACGCACAGACTTCCATTGGGCGCCGCCGCCGAACGCCTGGGTGTACGTGGTGATCATCGTGCTGGTGGGGCCGCTGCAGGCAGCCGGCGAGGAGTATTTCTTCCGGGGCTATCTGCAGCAGTTAATCGGTGCGGTGCTGACGCAGCGGTGGATCGTGGTGGGTGTCTCGGCGCTGCTGTTCACCACCACCCATGGCACGCAGAACCTGCCGCTGCTGCTTGACAGGTTTGTTTTCGGCGCGTTGCTGGGTGCCTTGGTCGTCATGACGGGCGGCCTGGAGGCGGCGATCGCCATGCATGCGGTCAACAACATCTTCGCGTTCGGGTATCCGGCCTTG
This sequence comes from Propionibacteriaceae bacterium, assembly GCA_009778875.1. Lineage (GTDB taxonomy): Bacteria > Actinomycetota > Actinomycetes > Propionibacteriales > Propionibacteriaceae > WRGV01. The sequence goes on from WRFI01000258.1 coordinate 2,675, forward strand.
TCGGGCACGCTGGTTGCCGCCCGGGCCATCTCCGAGGTCAGCTGGGGCATGGCGGGGGTGAACATCCTGGCCTACGTGGTGATCGCGGGTCTGGCCTGGCTGATCGGACGGGCCATGCGGGTGGCCACCACGACGCCCAGGTGATGGGTTGCCTGCGGGTTGCCTGCGGGTTGCCTGGGGGGCAGTCATCCCGTAAAGTTGGTGCACGTTGTGCCGGATTTCTGGGGTATGGGGTAATTGGCAGCCCGCCGGATTCTGGTTC
>WRFI01000259.1 GCA_009778875.1 Propionibacteriaceae bacterium
CCAGGTGAACCTGAGCTGGAAGATCGACGCCATGAGCTTCGACTTCCCGTTCGTCGCGGCGCCGATGGACTCGGTCATGAGCCCGGCCACGGCCATCGAGTTCGGGCGCCTCGGCGGCTTGGGTGTCCTCAACCTGGAGGGCCTGTGGACGCGCTACGACGACCCGACGCCGCTGCTGGACGAGCTGGCCGGCATCGACGATCAAATGGCCGCGACCAAGCGCATGCAGCAGGTCTACGCTTCGCCGATCAAGCCGGAACTGATTGCCGAGCGCATGAGGCAGATTCGCGAGGCCGGCGTGCCGGTGGCCGGATCGCTCAGCCCGCAGATGACGCAGCAGTATGCGGCGGCGGTGGTTGCCACCAACCCCGACTTCTTCGTCATCCGGGGCACGGTGGTCTCCGCCGAGCACGTCAGCGACACGGTTGAGCCGCTGAACCTGAAGAAGTTCATCTACGATCTGGATGTGCCGGTGATCGTCGGCGGCTGCGCCACCTACCAGTCGGCGCTGCACCTGATGCGCACCGGCGCGGCCGGTGTGCTGGTCGGCTTTGGCGGGGCGGCGACGTCCACGACCCGTCAGGTGATGGGCATCGAGGTGCCCATGGCGACCGCCATTGCCGACGTGGCCGAGGCCCGGCGCGACTATCTGGACGAGTCGGGCGGACGCTATGTGCATGTCATCGCCGACGGGTCGATGGGCACTTCCGGCGCCATCGTCAAGGCCCTGGCGCTGGGGGCGGACGCCGCCATGATCGGCGCGCCGCTGGCCCGGGCCAAGGAGGCACCCGGCAAAGGTTGGCACTGGGGTTCTGAGGCTTGGCACGACACGCTGCCGCGGGGCCGTCGGGTGCGGTTCAACACCGTCGGCACGATGCAAGAGGTGCTGGTCGGCCCGTCCACCATTCCGGATGGCACGATGAACCTGGTGGGGGCGCTGCGCCGGGCGCTGGCCAGCACCGGGTACACCGACACCAAGGAGTTCCAGCGCGTCGAGATGGTGTTGCGGTGACGGCCGGCCTGGACGACCTGAGGGCCCAGATCGACGACGTCGACGCGCGCTTGGTCGCCTTGCTGGGCCAGCGTTTCGAATTGACCAGGGGCGTTGGCTGGTTGAAAGCCGACGGCGGTCTGGCCAGCCTGGACCCTGGCCGCGAACGGGCGCAGGACGCGCGGTTCGCCGACCTGGCCAAGTCGGCGGGGGTTGACCCCACCCTGGTGCGCCAGGTGTTCGATGACGTGCGGACGGCCGTGCGGCATGAGCATGATCTGACGCGTCCCTTCACGATCGCTGAGATGCAGGACGCCGAGCGGCGCTCGCAAGCCGAGTTCGGGGTGTCGCTCGTCGAGCTGATGGACAGGGCCGGCCAGGCCCTGGCGGCGACCGCCAGGCGAATGACGAACGGCGCCGTCCTGGTGGTGTGCGGCACGGGCAACAACGGCGGTGACGGCTATGTCTGCGCGACCGGTCTGCTGAAGCACTGGGTGGACGTGACGGTGTGCGCGGTGGCACCCGAAAGCCTTGCCGCCGGCACCCTGGCCGGCGATGCCGCCGCCGCCTACATGGGCGCGGGTGGACGGGTGGTTGCCGCGTCGAAAGACTTAGATCTTGGCGGGATGGGGTCGTCCTTGATCGTTGACGCCCTGTTCGGCAGCGGGCTGAGCAGACCGGTCGAGGGGGTCTATGCCCACCTGATCTCGCAAATCAACGATTGCGGCGTGCCGGTGCTGTCGGCCGACATTCCCAGCGGCGTCAACGGCGACACAGGCGAGATCATGGGCGTCGCGGTGCGTGCCACAAGGACGCTGATGATGGGCCTGGCGAAGCCTGCCTGCTTTGTGAGCGACAATTTCGGCATCTGTGAAGTGGCGGACATCCTGCCGCCGGATTTGGTCGCGCAACTCGTCCAGTAGCGGTCGTCAGGCGATGATGTCGCCCGGCTTCGCTTTGCTCAACACACCGGTGACGATCGAGCCTGCCGGCACATCGTGCACGACCAGGGCGTTGGCACCGATTCTGGAGTCGTCGCCCACCGTGATGTCACCGATGATCTTGGCGCCAGCGCCGATCAGCACCCGGTTGCCGATGGTCGGGTGACGTTTGGTGCCGCGGCCCAAGGTTCGTCCGCCCAGCGTCACCTGGTGGTACATCAGCACGTCGTCACCGATGATGGCTGTCTCACCGATGACGACGCCCATGCCGTGGTCGATGAAGAATCGCCGTCCAATGGTGGCGCCGGGGTGAATCTCGACGCCCGTCAGGAACCGGGCGGCCTGCGATATCAGGCGGGCCGCAAACCGTCCGCCCCGCACCCACAGCCAGTGGGCCAGGCGGTATGCCCAGATGGCGTGCAACCCCGAGTAAAGCAGCGTCACTTCGGCTTTGCTGCGGGCCGCTGGGTCCTGCTTCTGGGCGTTGGCGAGGTCTTCGGCCAGCCGGGCAATCAGGTTCATACGTGTCAGTTTAGATGTTGGGCGTCATGAGAGAATAGAACTATGAGTCCGGCAAATATGAACGACAAATTTGACCTATCCAAGCTTGCCCCGGCAGCGTCCCCAACGGTCAGCTATGTGCGCGATGTCGATGAGGCCGCCTTCGAGGCCGTCGCCAGCCAGTCTCTGCAGTACCCTGTCGTGCTGGAGCTGACCCTGAACAACCAGCCCGGCACCAAAGACGTGGACGACGCGCTGATCGAGCTGACCAACCAGGGGGAGGGACGGTGGCTGCTCGGCCGGGTTGATGTCGCCACAAACCCGCGCATCGCCCAGGCGCTGGGTGTGCAGGCGGTGCCGACGGTGCTGGCGATCATCGGCGGCCAGGTGGCACCGCTGTTCCAAGGCACGCGCGACAAGGCCGACATCAAGGCGATGCTCGACGCCGTCACCCGCACGGCCATTGCCAATGGGGTGACGGGACGGGCCCAGCCGGTGCC
>WRFI01000260.1 GCA_009778875.1 Propionibacteriaceae bacterium
CTGACACTCTGGGGCTGTGGAGGCCTCCACCTTCATGCCCGACGGGATACCGTACTTCAGGATCGACGGATCACACCCGCGATACACATAGTCATTATCGGCACCCAGAGTGATCGGGTTAGCGGTCCCGTTCTGGTAGGCGGTGAAATCATCAGGGGTGGGGTGCTCCCCCGGGCTTTTCTGCGCCAGCACATTGTCGCTGCTGTACCCGCTCGGATCGGTGGCCACCATCAACGGGGCATTCAACACGCCAAACCCCATGTCTGGGGACGGCTGCGCCGAAGCGTGATCGGCAACCCCATCAATCGTGTCGAACATGACCCGCTCCAACTGGTTACCGTTAGCGCCAGGCCACTTCTGTTTCGCCAACGCCAACGCACCAGCCACCATCGGAGTAGAAAAAGACGTCCCCACCGTGGCGGTGTTGATCACGGACAAGGCTCCCGACGTGTCGGGGTAGCGGGCGCTCACTGGCCCGCCGTAGGCCATGATGGTCAACCCGGCTCCCCAGTTGGAGTAGGACGCCCGCTGACCGGAGGCATCAACCGCACCCACCGCCACTACAGTGTTGGGGGAAGCCGTGCCGGCGATGGTTGGGCTGCTGTCATTGCCGACGCCCATGACGACTGGGACCCCTTTCAATGCGGCCCGGACGAGTGCAAATGTCATATCGAAACCAGGGGATGCTCCGGCTTGGGAGATGCTGATCACGTCGGCACCATCATTCAGCGCCTGTTCGATCTGATAGGCCCGTGTGTCCGTGCGCCCGCAGTCTGGCCACGCTGAGTTGATTGTTTCACCGTCCGGCAAGTCATCTGTTGTCGGGCTTGCGTAGTTCAAGATTGTGGCTTTGGGTGCCCAGCCGTAGTACGGGGAAGCCAAGATTGATGCGATCTCTGTGGCATGGGCAATGCTGTGTGGTGCATAGGTGATTGGGCAGAAGGCCTTTTTGATCACGGTCACGCCTTGTAGTTCGGGCACCGTCGTGTCGACTGGCCCGTCGATCAAAGCGATCTTCACCCCGGCCCCGTCCAAACCTTGGGCATGTAGTTGGTCGATACCCAGGAGTGTCGTGTATGGCTGGGTGGTGATCGGCGGGGCGGCAAACGCCGGCACCACGCCCGCCACCAGCCCGGCACACGCCAAACCAAGCACGGTGAAGGCGCTGGCGAACCGTCTCCAACATTGGTTCACGTTCACCACCAGTCGTCATCAACCGGTTCCGGGACGGGCGGCATCGTTGCTGTGCTGCCAGCCTGTGCCCCCCAACTGGTCGTGGAAGGCCAACCCAGACAAGTTGGCCACGTCCCGCAAATCGTCAACCGACGACATGATCATCCTCCAAACGTTTTTAGCTATCAACCCGCACTGCCAGGTACTACAACGATACCGCCAGGCGGGCAAGCCATCTGGCCAGGACGGGCACCTTTGACGAGACGATCATCGCCCGCGACCCGCACCTGCCGCTGCACCCGGCCAACAAGCTACGCGTCGGCTGGATGCCCGCCGCCCACGCCGCCCAGGCCGGGCCGCAATGGCCCGTCGCCCTGGCCGAGGGACGCCTGCCCGATGACGTGGCAGGCTTGGCCCAGCAGCTGGCCGGTTTCTTCACCCAGGTGCCCGATTGGGACACCGATGTCCTGGCACTGATCCAGTGATGAACGGGCACCTCAACTGCCACTTTTCCCGGAAGCCCAGTCCGCACAGTCCAACCGGTGACGACAGGTTCAACCCGTGTGGGCCGAGGTGTAAGTTGACGTATACGAAGGAAGGAGCAGTGCCGTGAGTTTAATTGGGATTGGCGGGCTGAAGCGGGCAGCAATTGATGCCTTCATGCGGGATCTGAATATGTGGAATCCCGGCAGCTACGGCCAGTGGGCGGACCCGGGCAATGACTGTTTGGGGTACGTGGGCCGTTTTGAGGACGGTTATCACCTGGGCGACACGCTGGGACGCACTGTCACGGTGAAGCGGCCAGACGAAGATGGTGTCGGGGGCGGTGAATTGTTGTCCGTGATAACTCCTCCCACCCGAGGAAGGGAGGGGCCAATACCAGACTTCGCTGCTATTTTCGAAGACATCCGCGGCATGATCGACCAAACGTTGAGCCCGTTGAAGGACCTTCCTGAACCATACGGATTCGACGACCTTGAAAAGGCCTTGGGGCCGGCCTGCGAGGCGCTGATCACGTCGAAAGTTAGTGTCAGTCCTGGCCGGGGGCTGTCTGACCCCATCAAAATGATCGGGGCGTTCCTTGACGATTACCAAAGTGCGTTCCTGAAGGCGTTCGCCGCGAAATTTCTGACTCGCATGGAAGACGCAGTCGCCGTGTATTTCAGCATCGGCATGGCGTTGGGCGCGGCGCTAGGCGGCGAGTACGGCCTTTGGCAGAAAACCGACGAGGTGACCAACAAGGCCATCAAACAGGCGGCCCATGCTTTCACGGACCATTCGAACCAGGCGCTTTCGACATGGGCGGAGGACTTGAGCATCATCGGCGTGATGGGTAGCGGCATTGCCGTGTTTGTGGCTGCAGCGTCTCTGGCCATGCCACCGGTAGAGGTGGGTGCGCTGGCCTTGTTGGCGGTTGGTTTGACATTCGTCACCGATGCGGGTGATGCCGCTTTGCAGGCGTCCCAGCCGGGACCTTCATTTGCTTCGATCATGCAGTCTTTCCAGGATTCCATCACGGCCATAATCGCCGACACTTTCACTCAGGAGCAACTGCTGGACGATAACCTGCTGGAGTGGTGCCGCTCTTGTAGCGACGGCCACATGAACCTGAATAACCAGCTGGCCGGGGAACCAATCGATTCACCAGCAAGTTGGCCGAGCATCGACTTGGATCTGAAGCGATGCCGCGACGTGTACACCATCTACTTGCCGCAGATCAAAGACGGTTTGGCTTCGGCCCGCACGA
>WRFI01000261.1 GCA_009778875.1 Propionibacteriaceae bacterium
CGACCCGGCCACGCTGCACCCGCGCACCCAACGGATGGTTTTCAGCGCCGCCCGCGTCGAATGGACGGTGGTGCAAAACGAGCTCGAATCGCTGCAACTCGAATACACCTGGATCAAGCAGTACGACCCGCGCTTCAACATCAAGTACCGTGACGACAAAAGCTACCCCTGGCTGGCCATCACCAACGACGAGTTTCCCCGCGTGTTCGTCGGCCGCGGCGCCAAACGGGCGGGCTGGCGCTACTTCGGCCCCTTCGGCCAAGCCTGGGCGATTCGCGACACGCTCGATCTGCTGCTGGGCGTCTTCCCGATGCGGTCCTGCAGTAACGGCGTGTTCCAGCGCGCCAAGGCGGCGGGGCGGCCCTGCCTGCTGGGCTACATCGGCAAGTGCACCGCCCCCTGTGCCGGGAAAGTGGACGCCGACACCCACCGGGCCATTGCCGCGGACATGGCCGCCTTCCTGGCCGGCCATTCGGGCAACCTGGAGGCCAGGCTGACGGCCCAGATGCATCAGGCGGCAGACGCCCTGGACTTCGAGAAGGCGGCGGTGCTGCGCGATTCGCTGGCTGCCCTGCAGCAAGCGAGCGAGCGAAACGCGATCGTTTTGGGGGACGGCGCCAACGCCGACGTCATCGCTTTGGCGGACGAGCCGCTGGAGGTGGCCTTCCAGATCTTTCACGTCCGTGAGGGACGGGTCACGGGGGAGCGCGGCTGGGTGGCCGACCGGACGGACGACACCGACGCCGCTGGTCTGGTCGAAGCTTTCCTACTTCAGTTGTACGGGGCGGACTCGGCCGTCCCGGACGAGGTGCTGGTGCAGGTGGCGCCCGACGGCATCGAGGCGCTGACGCAATGGCTGACGGGCTTGCGGGGCGCCAGGGTCTCGCTGCGGGTGCCGCAGCGCGGCGACAAACGCGTCCTGATGGACACTGTTGCCCGCAACGCCGCCCAGACGCTGGCCCAGCACAAGCTGAAACGCAGCACCGACCTGACGCGCCGCAACCAGGCGCTGGAGGAACTGCAAGACGCGCTGGGCCTGCCCGAGGCGCCGCTGCGAATCGAATGCTACGACATCTCGCACACCCAAGGCACGAATGTCGTCGGCTCCATGGTCGTCTTCGAGGACGGTCTGGCGCGCCGGTCGCAGTATCGCCGCTTCATCATCAAAACGGTGGACGGCAGCGACGACGAGGCCGCCATGGATGAGGTGCTGACGAGGCGTTTCAGGCGTCTGTTGGACGACGAGGCGGGGCTTTCAGCAGCCGAGGACGTGACGTCAATGCTGGTCGATCCGGACACCGGTGTCGCCAAGCGGTTCGCCTACCGTCCCTCGCTGGTGGTCGTGGACGGCGGATTGCCGCAAGTCAGCGCCGCGCAGGCCTGCTTTGACCGGTTGGGGCTGACGGACGTCGCCCTGGTCGGCCTGGCCAAGCGATTGGAGGAGGTGTGGCTGCCGGGTGTGGCCTACCCGGTGATCCTGCCGCGGGCCAGCGAGGGCCTTTACTTGCTGCAGCGGGTCCGTGACGAGGCGCACCGGTTCGCCATCACGTTCCATCGGGAGCGACGAGGCAAGGCGATGGTGGAGTCCGTCTTGGACGCCGTCCCGGGCCTGGGCGAGGTACGCCGGGCGACCGTCCGAAAGGCCTTCCCAAGCCTGAAAAAGCTGCGGGCCGCCAGCCTCGAAGACCTGGCCGAGTTGCCTGGCATCGGCCCGTCAACTGCCGCGGCGATTGTTGCGGCGCTGATCCATGATGTTCCGGGGGTGGTCACCAACACCGCCACGGGTGAGATTGTGGAATGATTCTTGACATGGCGTTGACAAGTCAGGTGAAGGCGGAGTTGGCGACGCTCACCGAGTTGCGGGTGAGTGCGCGGAAAGCGGAGGCCGCAGCAATGCTGCGTTTTGCAGGCGGCATCCATATTGTGGCCGGTCGCGTCGTTTTGGAGGCTGAGTTCGACACGGGCGTCACGGCCCGTCGTCTGCGCGCCATCATTACCGACGTCTACGGCCTTGATTCTGAACTGTTGGTGATCAATGCGTCCGGTATCCACCGGGGCACTCGATACATGGTGCGCCTGGTGCGAGACGGTGAGGTCATGGCTCGCCAGTCCGGCCTGCTCGACCAGCGCGGGCGTCCGGTGCGCGGCCTGCCGCCGGGCATCATCAGTGGCGCGATTGCCGATCAGATCGCGACCTGGCGGGGCGCGTTTCTGGCGCGCGGCTCGCTGACGGAGCCGGGACGGTCGATGGCGCTGGAGGTGACTTGCCCGAGTTCCGAGGCGGCGCTGGCCCTGGTCGGTTCGGCCAGGCGCATCGGCGTGCCCGCCAAGGCCCGCGAGGTGCGGGGCGTCGATCGTGTGGTCGTCCGGGAAGGCGAGGCCATTTCGGCGCTGCTCACCAAGATGGGGGCCCATGAGTCGGTGCTGGCCTGGGAGGAGCGGCGGCTGCGTCGCGAAGTCACCGGCACCGCCAACCGGCTGGCCAACTTTGATGACGCCAACCTGCGTCGCTCTGCCCGGGCCGCCGTCACGGCCAGCGCCCGGGTCCAAAGGGCGATGGAGATTCTTGGCCCAAACGTCCCCGATCACCTGCGCGTCGCGGGTCAGCTTCGCATGCAGCACAAGCAGGCCTCGCTTGAGGAACTGGGCCAGATGCACGACCCGCCGCTGACGAAGGACGCCGTCGCCGGGCGCATCCGGCGTCTGTTGGCCATGGCCGACAAGGCAGCCAACGAGCGGGGGCTGCCAGATACGGCGGCCGGATTGGACCCCGCGCGCACACAATAGCCCCTCCTTCGATAGAGTTGATCATTGAGGAACTCACCACGTCTTTGAACGCCAAGGACGCGATTGTTTGTTAGGAGATATCCCATGACCGTGAAGATCGGTATTAACGGCTTTGGCCGCATCGGC
>WRFI01000262.1 GCA_009778875.1 Propionibacteriaceae bacterium
ACGTCCCTCCTCCCGGGCGATTTCGGCATGGAAAACCACCTGTAGCAGCACGTCGCCCAGCTCTTCGACCAGGTCCGCGTCCGACCCGGATTCGATGGCGTCGACGGTCTCGGCCGTCTCTTCGATCAGGTGCTTCGCCAGGCTGCGGGGCGTCTGCTCGGCGTCCCAGGGGCAGTCGCGTCGCAGGCGGGCCATGAGGGCGACGACGCGCGGCAATGCGTCGCCCAGGTCCGCATGCGAACCCAACGCTCCGTCCGCCAGCTCCGCGCGGTCGGGGCCGGACGTCATCCGCTGGCCGCCTGTGACAGCGAGCCGCTGCCGCTCAGCGCCAACGTGGTGGGATCCCAGGCGCCAAACCGCGGGTTGACGACGATGCTGTGGCTTTGAACGGCGGCCAGGAACGGGTCGGTGCCCATCTGGAACACCAGCAGCGCCTGCAAGCCCATGCCGACGCCCAGATCGGCGCACAGGGGATCATTCAGGATCTCTGGCGACAACCCCGGTATCTGGCCGTTTTGGATCATCAGTGTCAGGTCGGCGTCGCTGGTTTGGGTTTTCTGCTCTTGCGCGATGACGCGGCTGAGCTGTGCGACGATCATGGCGTCCGCGACGGTCTGGGCCGGCCACGCGGAAGGGGCATTGCCGTAGGCCACCGCGCAGCTGTTGATGGTGTCGTTGACTTGGGCGATGGTGGTGACGTTTCCGTCGATCGTGAACGCCGTCTGGGCGCGAACGCTGCATCCGCTGAACGCCAGCAGCGAGGCCGCCGCCAGCAGGGCCCCCAAGACCTTGCGCTTCATCTGTGCCTCCTTCGTCGCACCCGGGAGACTGCTGAAGTATTGCTGTGCCGAGCGAGGACGTGCCGGGCGGGATGAGTCGCAACACCGCATCTTGTACATGTACCGGTAGTACATCGCAAGATGTGGGGGAAGCGGATCGCCCGAACCAGTGCGCCGCAGCCGGTGCATGAATAAATCAGCGGTCTCCTGGCCATTCTACCGCCTACGGCACGTTTGACGTTTCCGCTGCGGGACGCGCGCAGCGCCAGGGTGATCTCCTGACTAAGCTAAGCGGTGACCGGGACGTAGCGGGTGATGGTCATGGTGGAGCCGTCTGCGCTGGCGCCGACTATCCCCAGCATGGTGCGGTCGGGGGAGACGAGGGCGTCACCCGGCATCTGCGCGACCTGCTCGCCCGTCGCCAGGTTGAGGATCGTCGTCTGGCCGAACGGGCCGTAACCCTGCGTCGTCACCACCACAACATTCCCGACGATGAACACGGCCTGCTCGCTGGTGAGCAGATCCCCGAGCTCCTCGTACGGCACGGTGACGGACCACTCGACCTGCCCCGTGTTGTAGTCGACCGCCACGACCTGGCCCGCGCCGCCCGCCACAACGATGGTGTATCCCGACACGACCGCGTTCAGGTAGGTGCCCCCGGCGCCCGCAATGAATGACTGCAACTGGATTGTGACGTCCCACAAATCCCCCGACAGCACACCCAGGATGCCCCGCGAATAGTCGGTCGTGTCCGGAATGTAGTAGACCGGCACGCTCGGCCGGACAGCGTCACCGTCAACAATGCCGCCATCCGACATCGCCGGGGCGCCATAGGCGATCGTCCCGCCAAAGGCATGCACGAAGGTCACTTGACCGCCGCCGGGCAGGGTGACGACGCCGTCCGGATCACCGTTCGGCACGATGAACGTGTCCTCCGTGACGGGGGCGATGGCCGGGCAGATATCGGTTGGGAAAATCGATTAGCCAGTCCTGATGTCCAAAGCAAAGGGGGACGAGCCGACGTCCCCCTGCCAGGTGCCGCGATACCAGAAGACGTTGCCGGTGACGCCCAGCGCATCACCGCTGTCCAATGCCCCGGCGGTGTATGACGTGTCGGGTCCACACGCACCCGGCTCGAACACTTTGACCCATTGCACCTGCAGCGGGTCCACGTCGATGCGCAACGCTGCCGACCAGATCCCGTCCGCGTAGGCCTCCGCGGTCGTGCCCCCCTGCACGAACACCGAACCGTCACCGGTAGTTATGGCCGTCCACCAGACCGACCACCCCGGCTTCAGCGAGACCACCCCGTCCAGATCAAGGCATTGCTGCTCGCCGGTTGGCGGATCGATCAGGCACGCCCTCCATGGGGGGTTGTCGGTTGCCTGCTCAGCTTCCAGACAGGCGAGCTGGCCGCCGACCAGCGCGTGGGCGCAGAGGTACCAGCCGTACTGGGCGTCTTCGAGGTGCCACATGATCTGGCCGGTAGACGGGTCGATGCCCGTGAGACTTGTCATGTCGCCAACCACCCAGGCTTGATCCGACAGCAACCAGGGTATGTAGCCGTATCCCCAGCCATTTGTGGCGTCGCCGATGTTCTGCTGCCAGGTTTGCTTCACCCCGCGCGTCCAGTCCGTGGGTTTCGGCGCGGTGGTTGTTGTGGTGGTCGGGATATGTGTGGTCATTGGCGGGGTGACGACGTCCCCCAGCCTGCCCGTGACGATCAGCCAGGCGCCCGCCGCCACAACCACCACGAGGACGATACCGAGCACCAGCGCGATCAGGCCACCTTGACGACGGGGTTTGGGGGGTGGTGTTGGCCAATAGGCTGGTGCCGTCGACCCCGGCACCGGCGCGGACGACGGGCCGTCCGCCTGGCGCATCAGGGCCGTCCCGTCGCCCGGGCAGTACAGCATGTTGTTGGGATAGACGGTTCCGCATCGCGGGCAAATCATCATGACGGAACTCCTTCTTTGGACCCTGGCCGCCGTCGACCCCTGCCTAAGAGTATGTCACCTTTTCGATTGTGGCGTCCGGTTCCAGGGCCCCCTGCTGCCGCGTCCCCCCAGGGGGACTTGCCGCCGAACACCCCTACCGCACCACGGCTTGTGGCCGGG
>WRFI01000263.1 GCA_009778875.1 Propionibacteriaceae bacterium
ACCTTCTTTACCGGCAGCCGGGGCGTCTGACTGCCGAATTTGGTCAGCCTTCTCATACTACCGGGGGCTCAAAATGGGCAAATTCCCCCCTCAGGGGTCACTGATCGCGAGCGGACTCGGCAGATCAGTGCAAACCTCCGCGGCAGCAAGGCCATTTGCGCGAGCAAGGTCAGTGAGCAACTTGATGAAGCCATCCATGTTCTTGCCGGCGGTGACGCCTGAGCGCTCGCCGTGATCGGCGTTACCGCTGGCCTGTTGGCGGGCCGCCGCATCCGTTCTTGTCTGCCAAAACTGGGTGACGGCGTTGGCGGCATCGTGCGCGTATGCGCTGAGATCGAGACTCATGACCATTCCTCCATGAATCCGAGACTGCCCAGTTTCAGGCCGCAAATCGCCTCTAGCTGGACGGGTGTGAGCTTTTCGCCTGTCTCTGCGGCGTCGGACAGAACCTGCCGGGCGCCCGCATCAAGGCCATCCCACGACGGAACCCGAATGCGACGCAGATACTGCGCCTGGAACCGCACATAGCCGCCGCCGATCCGGACGGCGTAGGCGTCGACGAACAGTCTCGCCAAACCCGAACGGAGCAACACTTGGAGAGCGCGAAGATCCCACACCGTAGATGTGATGTGATACAAGTTGTGGTGCGGATAGACGGCACCGGCGTCAAACGCGATGGCGTCACCGTCACCGCGGATGTCGGGCACCAGCAACTTCGGCTGCCACGTGAGGGACGGCGTGATGCGGTCGATGGTCTTGTACCACCGACTCTCCGGGTTCGCCTTGGCTGTGTGCCGTCGCTCCAGCAGTTCTCGGTGCGGACGCAAGTAGGCCGCGAGCCTTGGGAAATCTCCCAAATCAACCAGCCCACCGTCATCATTCCACGGATTGATGACTCCCATGCCATGCCAAGACAACTGTCCTTTCACGAGGTCCTTGTTGACCGCAAGCGGCAACTTGCGGCTTTCCTCCACGGGCAGATCGTTGTATTGGCCGACGAAAACCTTGTCGGCCCCCGTCGCCACACCGATCCCAACGCGGCAGCCCCCGACCTCCAGCGTTGGCAGGCGGACCTCCAACTCGCGCACAATATCTTCACGCGCATCGCCTCGCAGTAACCAAGGGCCCTCACCCGCAACCGGTGCCGGAACGATTCGCACCAATCCTGAACCACGAGAAAGGTCCCGCGCCAGTTCAGACAGGTAATGGGCATCGGTAGAGGTCGCTGTGGCTGTCCGCACCACGGCTGATGTTCCACGCTCAATGAGTGTGACTGACGGATAGGCACCAACGTCCGTCTCAAATGGGTCGACTCCATACATGTCGATGTACGCCCGCAGGGCAAAATGCCGCGTCACCAGTTTCCGCAGTTCGCGTCCGTAGTCGTTTCGCGTTCACGCATCGGCGCAGATCAGGCACAGGTTGCCGCCAGCCTTCAGTAAGGTCAATGAATTTTCGAAGTTGTTTTGGTGGACGAAAGCCTCAGTCTCGTGCGAGTCTTGTCGACGGCCCACCGATAGCCCGAAGCGCAACGGGCCAAGCCTCAAGGCGAATCTCCATCCAGAAAAGCCTTACTCGGGTTGATTGACGATTCCGCAGAACAGGATCGGTTCCTTGTAGTACGCCGAACCAACCAGTGCCACCGCGAAGGGCCGGTCGCAAACCATGGTGAAGCGTTCCTCATTTCGTTCGACCTCGCACCCGCCTGCCACTGCTCCATAGGTGGCTGCGGCAGCAGTTGTGCCCCGTTCGTCCACGTCCAGGATCACTCGCTGTTGCACCTTTGAAAGCCACACTGGCTGGGTATCCGGCAGAAGATCTGCTAGTGGCGACGACGCTTCGTCGAACAGGGGAACCCCCAGCGATGCCAGCGTCCCTGACAGATCCAGATCGGCCTCCAAACGGAAACGTGGCAGACTCAGCTCTCCGCGGGTCGGCAACACATGCCGCCAGGCCGACTCCAAGCGGCTCAGATCGGTCAGAAGTGCTTCTGGTGTGCCCTGAGTCGGCAACAATATGGCCAGTCGTTCGGTGAGTGTCGTGAACGGCAGTACGACCATCTGCATCTGCTCATCTTCGTAGTAGTTCATCCATTCCGTGCTGTCCACCCGCTGGAGCCTGTCTGAGGGGTCCCACCAGCCGGGGATGTCCGGCCCGAAACGCATGAATTGAGCCGTGCGGTCGCCGTCCGGCGCATGGAAAGTGCCCGACTGAGTGTGGTCGCGGTCAAACTGGCGTTCCCACACACCACGGAAATAGATGGCGTTGGCGATCACCACAGCCCATTCCGGATCAATGTGATCGAACAAGTCGGTGATGAGCCCGTCCGTGTTTTCCGCCACCCAGCGGTTGATCGTCGCGGCGGCTGCCGGGTCGTTGAAATCCATTGTCTGGACCGCGCCGTCGAAATCATCGGCAAACACTCGCACAAACACGGGATCCGGGGTTGAGCCACGATGCGCCCACAGCGAGTTCGCGAGGCGCAGGCTGCGCTGCCCGCTTGGTTGCAGTTCGATCATTTGAATACCGTCGTCATATGTCACTGGGACGGGAACAGAACCACCCGCGCCCAGGCTGGCCAAAAAGCTGGCGGCAGCGGCGTTGACGTCCTCAACCGCCGCGTCGTCCCGGCAACCGATCGCCTGGAACAACGAGCCCCGCATCGACGGTTGGGTGACGTTTGCCAATGCCGCCAAAGGCAGCCAGGCCGAAAACGGCGAACACACCACATTTTGCCCAGGTGCCTGGCGTACCAACGAATCGAGAAAACGGCCGGCGAATTCATTGACGTTGACCTCTGCGACGGGACTCTTTGCGCTGGACATTCCCTCAGTCTAATCGCCGGATA
>WRFI01000264.1 GCA_009778875.1 Propionibacteriaceae bacterium
CGACACCGGCCCACCCAACAATTGAGTGCACTCACACGCGTCGGCTCAGAGACCAAACACGGCGCGCGGCACCGGCAGTGTGCGCATCCAGTCGAGCGACCCCTCGGTGCGCGCCTGGGCGACCATCTGGGGTGTCATCACCAGGCCGACCATCACCAGCGTGACCGTCGAGGCGCCGGTGGCGAGGTACACCGCCTGCTCTGGTGGCGGGGTGCCAACCAGCAAGCCGTAGCCGAGCACAGTGGTGATGGCCAGCAGCACCTGCACCACCACCAGCAGCGGCAGGTAGCTCGACATCCGGGCGAACTGCCACCGGATCATCAGGCCGAGTTGACTCACGGCCGGGCCGGGGTTCAGTGCGATGCTGCTCATGCTGCTTGCTCCGATGCTTGTTCGCCGTTGCCGACGAGGTTGATGTAGGCGCTCTCCAACGAGTCGGCCTGCAAGGCCAGTTCCTGAGGTGTGGCGTCTGCCAGCACGCGCCCGTGGTCGAGAATGGTCACGCGGTCGACCACCCCCTCGGCCTCGCGGATGTTGTGCGTCACCAGCAGCACCCCGGAACCGGCGTCGGCGACGCGGCGGATCTGGCTCCACAGCAGGCGGCGGCGCACCGGGTCGACGTCGTTGGTCGGCTCGTCCAGCACCACCAACCGGCCGGGCACGACGGTGGCCAGTGGCACTTCACACCTACGGCAGCATCATGGCGTTGCTCGCACCAGACACGCAAGGCTACAAGGACACGGCGTCAACGGTCGAC
This sequence comes from Propionibacteriaceae bacterium, assembly GCA_009778875.1. GTDB lineage: Bacteria > Actinomycetota > Actinomycetes > Propionibacteriales > Propionibacteriaceae > WRGV01. The sequence continues at coordinate 758 of WRFI01000264.1, forward strand.
CGCCTGATCGGCCGTCTGCTTTCACGGTGACGGTGGCCGGCTAGCGGTCGACCAGGCGCTGGCTGACCACCTTGGAGACGCCGTCCCCGCGCATCGTGATGCCGTAGAGGGCGTCCGCCACTTCCATGGTGCGCTTTTGGTGGGTGATGATCAGCAACTGGGACGCCCGGCGCAGCTCGTCGTAGATATCCAGCAGCCGGCCCAGGTTGACGTCGTCCAGGGCGGCCTCGACCTCGTCCAGGATGTAGAACGGGCTGGGACGGGCGATGAACAGGCTGAGCAGGAAAGCCACCGCCACAAGGGAACGCTCGCCGCCGGACAGCAGGGACAACCGCTTGATCTTCTTGCCGGCCGGACGGGCCTCGACGTCCACCCCGGTCAAAAGGGCGTCGCCCGGATCAGTCAGGATGAGGCGGCCTTCCCCGCCGGGGAACAGGCGTTCAAAAACGCGGGCGAACGTCTCGGCGACGTCGCCGTAGGCCTGCGCGAAAACCTCCTGCACCTGCGCGTCGACCTCGTCGATGATGCCCAGCAGGTCGGTGCGGGTACGCTTGACATCGTCCAGTTGCTCGGCCAGGAAGGCGTGGCGCTCGCTCATGGCGTCAAACTCCTCCAGTGCCAGCGGGTTGACCCGGCCAAGGACGGCCAGATCCCGCTCGGCTTGGCGCACCCGGGCCACTTGCTCTTCCCGCACGAACGGCTCGGGCGCCTCCGGGCCGTACTCCGCCACCAGCACGTCCGCCTCCAGCCCAAGCTCGCTCAGCGCCCTTTCGGACAACGACTCGACGCGCATCCGCGCCTCGATGCGCGCCATCTCGTCGCGGTGCGTCCCCTCGACGGACGCGTCGAAGGCCGCCGATCGTTCACGTGTGACGGCGCGGGCGCTGCTCAGCGCGGTCTGCGCGGCGACGCGGGACGCCTCGGCGTCCGCCTTGGCCTCGCCCGCCCGGGTGACCGTCTCATCGACGACCCCGGCCAGCCAAAGTGCCGCGACCCGCACGCGCTCGGCGGTTTCCGCTTCGCGCCGCAGGCGCTCGGCCCGCTGGGCGGCCGCCACCCGCTCAGCCCGCTCCTCAGCCGCGGCCGCCAGCAGGGCATCGGCCCGGCCCGCCAAAGCCGCCGCCCGTTCCTCCAGGGTGCGCAGCCCCAGCCGGGCCTCCATCTCGCCTTCGCGAGCCCGCCGCGCCGCCTCTTCGGCGGCGTCCTTGTCGGCCGGGTCCGGCTCGGCGGCCTGGTCGTCGCCCCTGGCGCCCGCCAACCGGGCCTCCAAACCGTTTAGGGCCGCCTCGTCGCTCTCGCGCCCCTGCGCGGCCTCTTCCAGCGACGCCTGCAACCGTCCGGCCTCGGCGGCCGACGACGCCGCCTTCTGCTTGGCGGCACTCAACTGCTCGGCCAACCCCGCCACAGCGGTGGTCCATTGGTTGAGTTTGGCCAGGGCATCGTCCCGTTTCGCCTGGGCTGCCTCCACGCCCGCCTGGGCGTCCACCATTTCGGCCTGAAGATCGCCGGCGACGCGCCGGGCCGGCGCCAAGTCGTCGTCTGTTTGACGCAACGCCGCCTGCGTTTGAAGCTCGCCTTCCAGCACATCGGCGCCGCCGCGCAAGGCCCAACTGCTGACCACATCGCCGTCGCGGGTGACCGCCGTCAAACCCTTTTGGCCCGCCACCACGCCAACCGCCCGGGCCAGATCTTCGGTCACCACGACGCCAGCCAGTGCCTGCGACAGCGCGCCCGCCACGCCCTCGTCGGCCTTCACCACATCGATGGCCCACCGCGCGCCGGCGGGCGCCTGGGGAGCCTTGTGCGGCGCCACGCCGCGCAGCAGCAGCGCCGCCCGGCCCTTGTCACGGGTCTTCAACGTCTCGACCGCCCGGCGGGCGGCCGCCAGATCGTCCGCCACGATCGCTTCGCCAAGGGGGCCCAGCGCCGCCGCGACGGCCGCCTCCCAACCCGCCTCGACCCCCAGATGGGCGCCCACCCGGCCGGCGATGCCGGTGACTCCGGCATCCTTCAGCTGCACCGAAACATCCGGCCCCAGGCTCAACTCCAAAGCCTCACGCCGGGCCTCCAG
>WRFI01000265.1 GCA_009778875.1 Propionibacteriaceae bacterium
CGGCTGTCGGGCTACGTGCAGAAGGTGCGGGCGGAAGAGCCGAGCACGATCTACTGCATCGCCGGCGACATGCTGCAGGGCTCGCTGATCGACACCGAATACCAAGGGCTTTCGACCATCGAGCTGATGAACATGCTGGGCCCGGACGTGGCCACGCTGGGCAACCACGAGATGGATTACGGATTGGCGCACCTGCTGTTCCTCGAGCGGTGCGCGCGCTTCCCGATCGTCAGCGCCAACATGTACATCACGCAGCCGCTCACGCGGCTGTTCAAGCCGCACACGTTCCTGCACCGCAACGGAATGCGCATCATGTTCATCGGCCTGATCACGAGCGAGGCCCTGAGCCCGATCAAGGAAGACCCGATCATCAGCACAATGATCGACATCTACGAGGCCGCCCGGGAGGTCGGTAGCATCTGCAACGCCTACCGGCAAACCGACGTCGACCTGACAGTGCTGCTGACCCACATCGGCTGGGAGGAAGACAAGAAACTGGCCGCCATGCTCGACCCGGACTGGGGCGTCGACATCATCGTCGGCGGTCACTCGCACACCTACATCGACGCCCCGGCCATCGTCAACGACATCCTGATCGTGCAGGCCGGCAAGGGCACCGACCAGATCGGGCGCTTCGACCTGGTGGTCGACACCGACACGAACAGCGTGCACAGCTGGGAGTGGCACTGCATAACCATCGACGACGAGACCAGCCCCATTGACGAGGCCATGACCAACATGGTTGACGCCTACAAGCAGCAGACGGACAAGAAGTACGGCCGCCTGCTGCTGCGCCTGCCGCATGCGTTCACCCACCCCAGCCGCTATCAGGAGACCGAGCTGGGCAACCTGTTCGCCGACGCCTTCCAGGCGTGCCTCGGCGTGGACGTCGTGATGTACGGCTCCGGTTCGATCCGCACGGACGACATGGGGCCGGTTGTCACGTACGGCACCCTGATAGAGACGGCGCCGTACCATGCGAAGATGCACATGGTGACGGTCACCGGCGCTCAGCTCAAGGCGATGTGGCGTTTCATCCTGCGCGAGGAGACGTTCGAGGGCGAGCACACCGAGTTCTTCCAGGTGTCCAAGAACCTGGCGCTCACCTGGTCACGCAGCAAGCAGGAGTTCGAGCGGTTCGACTTCAAGGGCGCCCCGGTTGACGACGGCAAGACGTACACGGTGGCTGTTCAGACGTTCCACTTCGACAACTTCGACACGTCGTTCGGCATGCCGCTGGCCGACGTGCTGGCCAACCGGGCCGACGTCACCGTGGCAACAGACGAGCAGGACGTCCTGACGGAGTACTTCACCGACAACAAGCCGGAGATGGCAGGGGTCGACGGCCGGTTGACGATACTTCCGTGACCACCGTAAATTCCCCTCCTTAGGAGGGGTGTCGGCGGAGCCGCCGGGATGAATTCCCCTCTGGGGAGGGGTGTCGGCGGAGCCGACGGGATGAATTCCCCTCTGGGGAGGGGTGTCGGCGGAGCCGACGGGGTGGTCCTCCAAGCGTGCGCGGGGACGGATGGACCACCCCGTCAGCCGCGCACCAGGATGCAGCCGCATTCGGGGCAGCGGACCACCTCGTCCGGGGCGGCGTCTTCGGCGGCCCGCAGTGCCAGCGCGTCGATCACCAGGCCGCAGCCGGTGCAGCGTCCGGCTTTGATGCCGGCGGCGCCTGGGCCGCTGCGGGTGGCTTGACGGTCATACAGGGCCACCAGATCTGACGGCAGTTCCGACACGACGGATTGGCGTTGGGCACCCAGCTCAGCGATTTCGTCGTCGGCCTGCTTGGTGGCGGCGTTCCGGGCGGCGATCAGGGCACGCATCTGCGTTTCGACATCCGCCCGGGTGGCGTTGGCGTTGTCGGCGGTCCTTTGGTCGTCCTCGATTGCCATCATCTGCTCGAGCTGGACGTCTTCGAGCTCGGCGATGCGTCCCTCCAGGTGGGTGATCTCGTCCTCCAGGGCGCCGATTGAGCGGGCGTCATTGACGACGCCGTCGGCGATCCGCTGGCGGTCGCGGGCGAGCCTGGTGCGGGCGGTGGTCAGATCGTCCTCGGTGCGGGCCATCGCGGTGGTCGTGTCGTTGGCCCGCGTCGTCGCCGCGGTCGCCTCGTCCGCCAAGCTGCGTCGCTGGGCGTTCAACTGGTTGAGCTGGTCATGCTCTGGCAGCGTGCGCTTGCGCGTCTCCAGGACTTTGACTCCGGCGTCGTAATCGACCAGCTTCAGCAGCGCGGCCTGCGCCTCGGGTGCGGCTCTCATGGCGTCCCTTTCGTTTGTATCACTAAGCCTACCTGCGTGGGCGCGCCGGTAGACTGGAATCGTCAATCAGGAAGGTACTAATTGTGGCTGCCAAACAGGCTGAATCAATCAACCGCGTCAACACCTATTCGGAGGCGTTCAAGCAGTTCATCTGCGCGGACTGGGCGCCCTATCCGTCCCAATTGCCGGAGCCGCTGCCCGCTGTCGGGCCGGCGGCCAAGCGTCGGGCCGCGCTGTCGGCGCAGTTCCCCGGCGTCCGCCTAGTGCTGCCGGCGGGTGGGCCGAAGGTGCGCAACAACGACTGCGACTACCGGTTCCGTCCCGACTCGGCCTTTGCCCACCTGACGGGGTTGGGGACGGATCGCGAGCCGAACGCGGTGCTGATCATGCAGCCAACCGCCGGCGGGCACGAGGCGACGCTGTATTTCCACCCGCGCGTGCCGCGCACCGATCCGGAGTTCTACGCCAGCTCGCGCTACGGCGAAATGTGGGTCGGGCAGCGGATGTCGCTGGAGGAAATGTCGGCGCTGTCGGGGCTGCCGTGCGCC
>WRFI01000266.1 GCA_009778875.1 Propionibacteriaceae bacterium
CGGGTGGAACGCCGGTTCGAGCTGGCGACGGCGCAGACGCCTGCCCAAGCCTGGTGGCCACTTGATTACGCGTCGAGTACGGCGTCTGTGCGCTCGGGCCGGCTGGAGCCCGCCGCGTCAACCGGCCGGCCTATGCCTGAGGCAAACTGACCGTGAACTTGGTGGCACCGGGCACTGACTCGCAGGTGACGGTGCCTCCGTGAGCCTCCACCACCGCCGAAACGATGGATAACCCCAAGCCGGTCGAGCCCTCGTCGTCGTGGGTTCTGGCCTGATCGGCTCGAACGAACCGTTCGAAGATATGCCGCTGAAGCTCTTCGGGCACACCGGGGCCGTCGTCAGCCACGGACAGCACCACCTGTGGGCCGACGTGCCTCACCGTCGCCAGGATGTGCGTGCCGGGTGGGGTGTGCTTGCGGGCGTTGCCCAGCAAGTTGGCAACCACCTCGTGAAGCTGGTTCTCGTCGCCCATGACCGTCAACGGCTCGTCCGGCACGTCGAACTTCCAGTGGTGGTCGGGGCCGGCGACGGACGCGTCCGAAACCGCGTTGACAAGCAACTCGCCCATGTCGACGGGGCGCGACGTCACCCGGGTGCCCTCGTCCAGCCGGGCGAGCATCAGCATTTCATCGACCAGCTTGCTCATGCGGCGCGACTCGACGTCGATCCGGTTGACGGCCACGGCCGTCTGCTCGGGCAGGTCTTGGTCGCGGCTCATCAGCTCGGCGTAACCCCGGATGGCCGCCAGCGGGTTGCGCAACTCGTGGCTGGCGTCCGCCACGAACGCGCGCACCTTGGCCTCACTGCGGTGACGGGCCACCAGGGCGTCCTCAACGTTGTCGAGCATGTGGTTGAAGGCCAGACCAACCCAGCCAACTTCGGAGGCCCCGTTCGTGGCTGGGCCGCTGAGCCTCTCCAGCTGGACTTCGCCCTGGTCGAGGCGCATGGCCGCCACCCGGCTGGCCGTGCTGGCCAGGCTGGTCAGGGGACGAAGGGTGCGCCGCACGACAGCGGCGGCGATCACAGCTGCGGCGATCACGGCGGTGACGGTCAGGAAGAGCTCCAGAATGATGAGGCTACCGACAGCGGCTTGCACGCTTCGCATCGACACGCCAACCACCCACTGCCCCACCGGCGTCACCTGCGACATGACGCGGTATGTGCCAAGTTCGGGCACATAGATGGAATGCAGCTTGCCGTCCGGCCTGACGGAAAGCAGGCCGTTGATCTGCTCCTGGTTCAAAGTGGCGACCTGATCGCGGCTGAAGGCGAACGCCCGCGCCACCATGCCGTGGGCCACCTGAAGATAAACCTCGCTGGTGTACGGGCCGCTTTGGCCTGACGGTGCCGCCACCGCCGGTGGGGTGCGCGCTGCCGCCTGCACATCGGAATCCAACCCGTTCAGCCACACCTGGCGGGCCACGAGGACGGCCGCGATGTCCAAGACGATCGCCGTCACCGCCACCAACACCGCCACCCGGCGAATCAGCGCCGACGCCAGACTACCGCGCCATCTGGATCCGTCCGCCTGAACCGGGGGGCTTGGCTCCGCTGCCAGACTCATAAGCCCCTCTCGGGGCGGGCGCCTTTGGCCTTGGCGGGTGTGGCGGCCCTCAGCAGATAGCCAGCACCCCGCAGAGTATGAATCATGGGTTCGCGCCCGACATCGATCTTCTTGCGCAAGTAGCTGACGTAAAGCTCGACAACATTGGCCTGCCCGCCAAAATCGTAATGCCAGACCCGGTCAAGAATCTGCGCCTTGCTGAGCACCCGGTTCGGGTTTCGCATCATGAACCGCAGCAGTTCGAACTCAGTCGCCGTCAGGTTGATGTACTCGCCATCCCGGGTCACCTCATGGGAATCCTCGTTCAGGCTGAGGTCGCCGACGGTCAACACCGATTCGCGGAAGCTCGACGCCATGCCTGAGCGCCTCAGCAGCGACCGCAGACGGGCTATCAGCTCTTCCAAAGAGAAGGGCTTGGTGACGTAGTCGTCACCTCCGGCCGTCAACCCGTTGATGCGGTCGGGCAGTGCGTCCTTGGCCGTCAGGAAAATGACTGGCACATTCGGCTGTGTCGTCCGTATCCGGCGCATGACCTCAAGTCCGTCGAAGTCGGGCAGCATGATGTCGAGAATGATGGCATCAGGTTGAATCTGGTTGGCGGCCCGAACGGCACTCGCGCCAGACGCCGCGGTCGTCACTTGCCAACCCTCGTAGCGAAGTGCGATGCTCAGCAATTCCGTCAAACTAGGCTCATCATCGACGGCCAACACTCGGATAGGCGACCCGTCAGGCCGGGTCAGCACTTCGGACGATACTGTGCTCATGCAATCAGTCTGGCACGACTTGTCGGCCATAGCCTAAGCGATACCTGTGTCAATACTGTGGCTTTGTTGCGTCCTGCCCGCCGGTTGACGCGGCGGGCTCTTGGGGGAAGTTATCCAAAATTCCCCTCTGGGGAGGGGTGTCGGCGGAGCCGACGGGGTGGTCCTTTCAATTCCCCTCTGGGGAGGGGTGGCGGCGGAGCCGACGGGGTGGTTCAGCGAGGGGTGCAGCGCCCCAGCCACGGAAAATTCCCCTCTACGGAGGGGTGGCAGTCGCGAAGCGACTGACAGGGTGGTCCTCAATTCCCCTCTGGGGAGGGGTGTCGGCGGAGCCGACGGGGTGGTCCCGGGAGGGGTGCAGCGCCAGAGCCACGGAAAATTCCCCTCTGCGGAGGGGTGGCAGTCGCGAAGCGACTGACGGGGTGGTTGGTTACCTTTCTGCACACGCTTGGAAGACCACCCCGTCGGCTCCGCCGCCACCCCTCCCCA
>WRFI01000267.1 GCA_009778875.1 Propionibacteriaceae bacterium
CAGCCGGCCCGAGCGCACAGACGCCGTACTCGACGCATAATCAAGTGGCCACCAGGCTTGGGCAGGCGTCTGCGCCGTCGCCAGCTCGAACCGGCGTTCCACCCGCCATGTCAACCGGACCACCGAAAATTCCCCTCCCCAAAGGGGATTTTGGGTTACTTTTTCTTGCGGGCCAGCAACGCCGCCCGGTCCAGCGTCGATACCTGCGGCGCTGACTCCAGCGCAATGTCCCAGGGGTCTTCCGGAACGGGCTCTTCGTCGTCACTTGGCTGGTCGGCGGGCGAGACGACGGCGGGCAACACCTCGTCGGGCAGGCGCATCAGAACGTCGTTGATGTAGCCGGGCAGGGCCTCGTCCAAAGGCACGTCGCGGCTTTCGCGCTGCGCCTGGAACCACCGGTAATCCAGCAGTTCGTGGTAAAGCTGGGCGCTTTCGCGCTTGTCCTGCAGCTCGGGCGGGATTGCCGCCAGCACGGGCTCGAAGACGCGCGTCAACCATTGGTGGGCGGCGATCGATTCGTCCACGTGCTGCAGTCCCGCCCGGGCCCGGTAGCTGTCCAGGTCGCTGAGCAGGCGCCGGGCCTGGTTCTCCTCCGTATCAAGGCCGGTGAGGCGCATGAGACGGCGCGAGTGGTGCCCCGGCTCGACCACCACGGGACGGATTTTGATGCGATCATCAAGCGACGCGTCGATGTCGAGCTCGGCGACGTCGAACCCCAGCGCGTTGAGCCGTCGAACCCGGTGCTCGATCCGTCCCAGATCCGTGCCGGAGAACTCTTCGGTGACGGTCAGTTCGGCCCACAGCTCGCGATAGCGCGTCTCGATCAGCTTGACCAGGTTGGCCGGGTCGAGGGACGAATCGAGGAATCCGCCGGCCTGCAGGTCGAGAAAGTCGCCGAAAATGTTCGTCATGCCGTTGTCGATGTCGTAGCGGCGCTGCCCATTGCTCAGCCGGTTGTACAGCTCGCCGGTTTCGGCGTCCACCAGATAGGCGGAGAAGGTTTCGGCGTCCCTTCGGAAAAGGACGTTCGACAAGGTGATGTCGCCCCACATGAAGCCCACCAGGTGTAGGCGCACGACCAGGACGACCAGCGCATCCAACAGGCGCGTGACCGTGTCGTGGCGCATGCCGCGGGTGAACAGCGACCGGTATGGCAGGGCAAACTGCAGGTGCCGGGTCAGCAGCACGTCGTCCAGCGGGAGACCCTCGTCGTCAACTCGGTCGGTGACGATGCCGACGGGCTCGACGGCCGGCTGGCCGAGGCGGTTGAGATCGGTGAGCATCTGAAACTCGTGACGGGCGGTCTCGGCGTTGATCTCTTTGGCGGCGTAGATGGCGTCGCCCACACCGATGAACTTCACCACGTGACGCGACAAGCCGCGCGGCAGCGCAACCAGCATGTCATCGGGCCACGCATCCAGCGGGGTGGCCCACGGCAGCGGTATCAGCGCGGCGTCGGGACGAAGCGAAACGAAGTGGGGCACGGTTCAAGTCTGCCCTGTGACCGGCTCAGGGCCAACTCTTCGAAGGTATCGTCCCAAAGAAAGGTCACAGGCGGGAGGGTGCCCCCCGGCACCCTCCCGCCTGTGAGTCAGAGTCCCCCGGTGCAAGCTTGGAAAATAGCTTGCGCTCTAGCTTATACGCTCGGTGGTAATTGTGTTAAACACGTGCACCTGGTCGGGAGGCACGTGTAGGCGGACCTGCACCCCGTGGCCGGGTACCTGGCGCCCCGAAACGCGGGCGACGATCTGAACGCCGGAGTCGAGCGTGTCGCCGCTGTTGGAGCCAGCCAGCGTGCCGTATAGGAACGCATCCGCGCCGGTTTCTTCAGCGGTGGCGACGTCCATCTGGACGCCCTTTTCGTCTGCCGCGATCTCGAATGCCTCGGGACGGATGCCGATGGTGACAGTGTCGCCGTCAGCCTTGGCCAGCACGTCGCGGGCGATCGGGATGACGTGGTCGGTGACCTGCACGCCGCCGTCAACCACCTTGGCCTCCATCAGGTTCATGGCCGGGCTGCCGATAAATCCGGCAACGAAAAGGTTGACTGGCTTGTCGTAAAGGTTCAGCGGCGCGTCGACTTGCTGCAGGATGCCGTCCTTGAGGACGGCCACGCGGTCACCCATCGTCATGGCCTCGACCTGGTCGTGGGTGACGTACACGGTCGTGACGCCCAGACGTTGCTGCAGGGCCGCGATTTGGGTGCGGGTTTGGACGCGCAGCTTGGCGTCCAGATTGGACAGCGGTTCGTCCATCAGGAACACCTGCGGGTCACGGACGATGGCGCGGCCCATGGCGACGCGCTGCCGCTGGCCGCCGGACAGAGCCTTCGGCTTGCGGGCGAGGTATTCCTCAAGTCCCAGCAGCTTGGCCGCTTCCATGACGCGCGTCTTGCGTTCTTCCTTGTTGACGCCCTGCATCTTGAGCGCGAAGCCCATGTTGTCCTCGACTGTCATGTGAGGATAAAGGGCGTAGTTCTGGAAGACCATGGCGATGTCGCGGTCCTTCGGAGGCAGATCGGTGACGTCGCGATCGCCGATCCACACAGAGCCGTTGTTGATCTCTTCAAGGCCGGCCAACATGCGCAGGGACGTCGACTTGCCGCAGCCGGACGGGCCGACCAACACCATGAATTCGCCGTCGCCAATCTCGAGGTTGAGCTTGTCAACCGCTGGATGGTCCGAACCGGGATAAATGCGAGTAGCCTCGCGGAATGAAACAGTGGCCATGACGGCACACATCCTTTCTACCGGCAGGTACGTGCCGGACGATCCGTTGTAGAAAAGCAGAGCGGAAAATCCGCCC
>WRFI01000268.1 GCA_009778875.1 Propionibacteriaceae bacterium
ACGCCGGCGCCCTTGAGCGCCGCCATGTACTCGTCCGCCGTCATCGGCTTGGAGAACATCGGGTAGTCGTACTTGATGGCGTTGTCGTGCTCCTCCTGCGAGGTGGCGGCTACGACGTCCGTCAGCGTGATGACCTCATAACCGCGCTCGTAGGCGCTGCGCATGGTCGATTCGACGCAGCAGTTCGTCAGGAAGCCGCACAGCACAACCGTCTGGATGCCCTTGCTGCGCAGAATGAAATCGAGGTTGGTGGAGGCGAAAGCGTCAAGGCCGCGCTTGCCTTCAAGCACGATGTCGCCCTCCTTCGGGGTCACGGCATCGGCGATCTCGGCGCCCCAGCCACCCTTGATAAAGCTGGACGAGTCGACGACGCCAGCCAGGATGCCGTAGGGGTGGCTGGTGATCTCGTAGTAGCCGGGTTGGAACGTGATGGGCGAGTGGATCACGGTGGCGCCGGCGGCGCGCGTCGCGTCGGCCACCTCGACGGCCTTGTTCAACATGCCGGTGGAGTCCATGACGCCGCAAACGGCGCCGTGCAGGGTGCCGCCGTCGCTGACGAAATCGTTCTGGAACTCGATCATGACCAAAGCAGTGGTTGAGGGATTCATGGTGTGTCCTTTCGGGTGCGCAAAGTTAATCGACATAGTCTACGTCGCGTCGTGTCAGTTTTCGTCATCCCTGGGAACGAGCGTCGACGATCTGGCAGCCGGTCAGAGCGAAGCTCAGCCCGCGGGGCTGGAACGCCACCCAGATGACGGCCAGGCCCAGCCAGGCGACTCCGAACAGGCTGAGGGACGACGTCCCGAGCACCAAAGCCAGCGCCACACCCTGGACGACCAGCGCCCGCACCAACAGCCAAAACCGGGGCCGCGGCCTGGTTGATACCGGCTGCAGGTAGACCAACCGCTGCCCAAGGGACGCGCCCGAGCCGACTAGGGCGAACACCACCACCACCGCAAAGCAGCACACGACGGCGACGGCCGTTATCACATGGCTGAAGGCGGCAGCCGCTTCGCGGTCGGCCGATGTGTCTCCGGCGATGACGTAGTAGCCCACGGCCATCACGACCGACACGCCGGCCCAGACGACGCCCACAGCCACGGCGTCTATCAGCATGCCGGCCCAGCGACGTCCCCTTGTCACCGGCCGGGCGTCGGCCCGCATGGACTCCAGGGCGTCGGCGTCGGCGGCCAGGCGAGGCGTTAGCAAAGCCAGGACGGCCCCCAAGAACGCACCCAGGGTGTTCGTCCAGACGTCACTGATGTCGGCCACCCGGTAGGCACAAGGGGCGGTGAACCAGTTGCCCGTCAGCTGCGTCAGCTCGATCAGCAGCGAAATGCCCAGACCCAGCAGGGTAGCGCGGGCCACGCCGACCTTCCACAAGTGGCGCACGATGAACCCCAGCGGCACGAACAGCAGCACGTTCAGCGCCATCTGCATCATCGTCCAACTCGTTGCCACACCCATCCAGGACGTCCCTGCCGCGTGCATCTGCCACATGTCGCGGAAGTAGAGGGACGGGTCGAGCTCCAGCATCCCGGGGTGGGGGACGGCGCACCAGGCCTGGCTGGGCAACGGGAAAAGCGTGTACGTGACGAGTGCCGTCCCATACACCAGCAGCGCAATCATCCACACCATGCGGGACGCCGAAAACTGCCCGTACCGCCGATACTGGTAGACCAGGTAGGGGACGAAGCAGACAACCGCAACACCCAGCCCGACAAGGGCAGACTGAAGGGCCTGTTGAATCATTGGGCCTCCGACTAGCTCATGAACTAACTCCCGCAACCAACCCTACCAAAAGGGTCAGACGTTGAAGCGGAATTCGACGACGTCGCCGTCTTGGACGACGTAGTCTTTGCCCTCCATGCGGACCTTGCCGGCGGCCTTGGCCTGAGCCATACCGCCGAGGCCCACCAGGTCGTCGTACCTGACCACCTCGGCTTTGATGAAGCCTTTCTGGAAGTCGGTGTGGATGACGCCGGCCGCCTGCGGTGCCGTCCAGCCCTGATGGATCGTCCAGGCCCGGGTTTCCTTCGGGCCGGCCGTCAGGAAGCTCTGCAGGCCCAGTGTGGAGTACCCCACGCGGGCCAGCTTGGCCAGCCCCGACTCTTCGACCCCCATGTCCGCCAGGAACTCGGCGGCGTCGGCCTCGTCCATCTCGCCCAGTTCGGCCTCAAACTTGGCGTCGATGAAGATCGCCTCGGCGGGCGCGACCAACGCCTGCAGGCGGGCCAGGCGGTCGGTGTCGGCCAGCTCGTCCTGGTCGCAGTTGAACACGTAGATGAACGGCTTGGCGGTCAGCAGCCACAGGTCGTGCAGCGGCTCCGGATCGAGACCGGCGGCGAACACCGTCTGGCCTTTTTGCAGCACGTCCTGGGCGGCCAGCCAGGCGTCCAGCCGGGGCCGCAACTCCTTCTTCAGTCCGGCCTCCTTCTGCAGACGCGGCAGGGCCTTCTCCAGGGTCTGCAAATCGGCCAGCGCCAGTTCGGCGGTGATGACGTCAATGTCGGAACCGGGATTGACGGCGCCGTCCACATGGCTGACGTCGGCGTCATCGAACACCCTGGTCACCTGGCAGATGGCGTCCGCCTCGCGGATGTTGCCGAGGAAGGCGTTGCCCATGCCCTCGCCTTGCGAGGCGCCCTTGACGATGCCGGCGATGTCGACGAAACTGACGGTGGCGGGCACGATCCGCGCCGAGGCGAACATGTCGGACAGCACAGCCAGCCGGGCGTCCGGCACGCCGACGACGCCGACGTTCGGCTCGATGGTGGCGAAGGGGTAGTTGGCG
>WRFI01000269.1 GCA_009778875.1 Propionibacteriaceae bacterium
CAGATAACCGGGTGCCCGTGAGCTAACTCCGCAAACCTGCCCTGTTTTGGACCCCGACCCCGACGGTTGCCGGACTTACCTACATGAAAACAGTGCCAAACCCGTGCTAAGTCCTACAACCGTCCCGGGGTGAGGCCGTTGGCGGGGAGGTTTTGCGGGGTTATCTCCTCCAGATGCCCCGCCGTGGCGGTCACCGAAAGCTAACCCTCCGCAAAGTGGGCCAAAAACGCTGGTCCCCGCCGCGGGCAACGGAACTCATGGGTGGCGGCAAAGCCGCCGGATATTCGGTTGCTTCGCTCCCAATTACACCTTCGTCGCGTTCGGCATGCGCGCGAGCTCGTCTGCGCTCACTGCTCGTCGCTGTAGTTTTCCACAGGTGAAAAGTTGTGTGCCGGTTTCGGGTGGGTCAGAGCCATAGTGAGGTAACAACCGGGTTTGGCATGCGGCCACCCGGGCAGCAATGGAGGTGGTAACCGTGGATAACGGACGCACACAAGCAAGGCCGGGTCTGAGGCCGACCAGCGACTTGGGTTTCAAGAAAATCCTGGCATCAGAGGAGCACAAGACGATCACCCAAGGATTCATCAAAGACTTCTTCGGGCTAGACGTCGAGTTAGACGACATCCACGTCGTCAATCCCTATTCGATCCCCGCGTTCGAGGCCGATGCGCCGGTCCTGGGACTGCAGAAAACCCTAAGAGACATCACAATCCAAGTTGTCAACGCGGATTCGGCTGTCGTGATTCAGGTGCATAAGGAAGTCCACTCTGTTAAGCGGGCCGTGTATCACCTTAGCAATTTATATGTCAGCCAGCGCAACGAGCATCAACACAACTGGAAGAACCTGCGTCCCGCGTGGTCAATGAACGTGACGACACACCAAATGTTCAACGATTCGTGTGCGCTGCACATGTTCAGTCTTCATGACACCCGGACAGGTGAACCGCGGTTGCCGGTGCTGGCCCAGTTGGGGTTCTTCGAGCTGACCAAAACCGAGACGCCCACACCGGTGTTGTCTAGATGGCGGGACTTCTTGTTGACCGGTGAAGCTCAAGACGATGACCCTTCCTACATCCGCTCAGCAGCCGACATCATTAGTGGGGTGAACCTTTCACAGGTGGAATGCGACCTGAACAATGCTTTGGAGATAGTCTCAGCATTCCAAGAAGCCATGGAACAGGTCGCACCAGCCCAAGAGCAGGGATGACCAGTCTCACGCCACTGCAATGAAGGGGATTACTTCAGGGACTGCAGGCGCGCCAACGTGCGCGCCTGGCCTAGGATGGCCATCGACTCGAACAGTGGCGGGCTGACTTTTCGGCCTGATATCGCCGTTCGGACGGGGTTGAACGCGACCCTCGGCTTGAGCCCGAGTCCGTCCACCAACGATGCCCGCAGTGCCGCCTCGGCCGTCTCGGCGGTGAAACCGTCGCCCGGCAGGGCGCCGAGCGCCTTGATGGCCGCGGCGAGGATCTGCGGCGTCTGCTCGGGCAGCGCCTCACGGGCGTCATCCTCGATGACCAGCAAGTCATCGTCCACCAGCAAGAAATCGACCATCGGGTAGGCGTCGCGCAGTGTTGTCAGGCGCTCTTTGATGATCGGGGCGGCCTGGGTCACAACCCGACGGGCCTCGACGGCGTCGACGGGCTGGCCAACCTCGTCCCAATAGGCGACGATCCGGGCGCCCAACTCGTCATCCGTCAGCGCCCTGATGTACGCGCCGTTCAGCCAATCCAGCTTGCCCAAGTCGACGACCGGGCCGGTGGTGGAGAACTTACCCCAATCGAAGCTGGCCACCAATTCGTCAAAGCTTTGGATGTCGCTGCCCTCATGGACGGGCGGGTAGGCCAGCAGCGACAGGAAGTTGACGAGCGCCTCCGGCAGGTACCCGTTTTCACGGAACCACATCAGGCGGGCGGCGGGGTTCTTACGCTTGGCGATCTTTGATTTGTCGGCGTTGCGCAGCAGCGGCATGTGGACGAAGAAGGGCAGGTCCCAGCCCAGCCAGCGGTAAATCAGCAGGTGCTTGGGCGTCGAACTGATCCACTCCTCGCCGCGGACGGTGTGGGTGATGCCCATCAAATGGTCATCGACGACGACGGCCAGGTGATAGGTCGGAAAGCCGTCCGCCTTCAAGATCACCTGATCGTCGGGGCGCGGGCAGGCCACCTCACCCCGGATCAGGTCGGTGAACGTCAACGGCGGGTCGTCGGGCACCAGCATGCGAACGACGGGTTTCTCGGAAAAACCCGGCAGCTTGGCCCGCTCGTCGCGCGTCAGGCCGTAGCAGCGACGGTCGTAGCCGGTGTCTGCCTGCTTGGACGCCTCCTGCTGCTTGCGCAGGTCCGCCAACCGCTCCGGCGTGCACCAGCAATGGTAGGCATGGCCGGCGTCCAGCAACTGCTGCGCGACGGCGGCGTACTCGGGTAGACGCTCGGACTGGCGATACGGGCCAGCGGGCCCACCGACCTCCGGGCTCTCGTCCGGCGACAACCCAAGCCAGGCCAGCGTGTCGTAGATCTGCTGCTCAGAGCCCTCGACCTGACGGGCCTGATCGGTATCCTCGATGCGCAAGACGAACTGGCCGCCGGTTTGGCGGGCGCAGGCCAGGTCGAAAATCGCCTGGTAGGCCGTGCCGACATGGGGGTCGCCGGTGGGCGACGGCGCGACGCGGGTCCGCGCGGGCAAAGGTGGCGTCATGACCCCAACTCTACCGGCGTGGAACAGTTGAGCGGACCCGGGCCGGTTGACGCGGCGGGCTCCAGCCGGCCCGAGC
>WRFI01000270.1 GCA_009778875.1 Propionibacteriaceae bacterium
CGAAATGCGAAGTTACGCAACGCCTTGCCGGAAAACTGCCAAACTACCGTTGGGGTGACTTGCCGGGCGGCGCAAGTGGCAAACGCGACCACCAACGCAACCCACCGCTGCGGGTGACGTGCCGGGTGACGCAAGTGGTTCACCCGGCCACCTGCCAAACCCGGCCACCGAATCCGACGACAAGGACGCGAAGCGTCCGCGTCAGCAAAAAAAGGTAACAGACCACCCCGGTTGCGGCGCTGCACCTGCTTGGGAGACCACCCCGTCGGCTCCGCCGCCACCCCTCCCCAGAGGGGAATTTTCCGTGGCTCCGGCGCTGCACACGCTTGGGAGACCACCCCGTCGGCTCCGCCGACACCCCTCCCCAGAGGGGAATTTACCCCGACGGCTTTGCCGCTCCTCCTCTGGCGCTTGGGGGATCACCCAGTCGGCTCCGCCGACACCCCTCCCCAGAGGGGAATTTTCCGTGGCTCCGGCGCTGCACCTACTTGGGAGACCACCCCGTCGGCTCCGCCGCCACCCCTCCCCAGAGGGGAATTTTCCGTGGCTCCGGCGCTGCACACGCTTGGAGGACCACCCCGTCGGCTCCGCCGCCACCCCTCCTAACTGAGAGGGGAATGGACCCCGCCGCTTCTTCCCGCTACCCCATCACCGTCGCGATTGCATTGATGACCAGCGGCAGGTTGGCGTGGTTCAACGCGGCCATGCACAGGCGTCCGTTTTCGACACCGTAGACGCCGAACTCCTCCCGCAGGCGCAACATCTGGTCTCTCGTCAAACCGGAATAGCTGAACATGCCGCGCTGGGTGGTGATGTAGCTGACGTCCGCTGACACGCCGGCCGCCCGCAGGCCGTCGGCCAAGCCCGCCCGCATTGCTTTGATGCGATCACGCATGGTGGCCACCTCGTCCGTCCACAGGGACGTCAGCTCCGCGCTTTCCAAAATTGTGTGGACGATGGCGGCCCCGTGGGTGGGCGGGCTGGAGTAGTTGGCCCGCACCCGCAACTTGACCTGACTGCGCACGCGCTTGGCCTCGTCCGGGCTGGCGGTGATCAGCGTCAGCCCACCGACCCGCTCGCCATACAGCCCGAAGACCTTGGAGAACGAGTTCGCGCAAAACGCCGGCAGTCCGCGACGGGCCGCCTCTCGGATGGCATAGGCATCCTTCTCTGGCGATTCGGCCAGACCTTGGTAGGCCATGTCGATGAACGGCACCAGCCGTTTGTCCTCCACCACGTCCAGCACCTGATCCCACTGGTCGCGTGTCAGATCGTAGCCCGTCGGGTTGTGGCAGCACCCATGCAACACGACGACGGTACCGGGCTCGGCGGCCCGCAGATCGTCGAGCATCCCGCCGAAGTCGACGCACCGGTTGGCGGCGTCGTAGTAGCGGTAGTAGCCCACCTTCAGCCCGGCGCCGCCCAGAATTGCCGCATGGTTGTCCCAGGACGGGTCACTGAGCAGCACCGTCGTGGCGCCGATGCCGTGCAGGAAGTCGCCACCCACCTTGAGGGCACCTGACCCGCCAAGAGTCTGGACGCTGACCGCCAAACCGCCCGTGACGGCCGGATGATCGGCGCCCAAGACCTGCTTGACCACTGCGGCGTCGTAGGCCGCATCGCCGTCGATGGGCAGGTAGTTGTAGGGCTTCGGGTCGGCCGCCAGGATGTCAGACGCCTGCCGTACCGACTGCATCAGCGGAAGCTTGCCCGACTCGTCCTGGTACACGCCAACGCCAAGGTTGGCCTTTTGGGCGCGCGGGTCGGCCAGGAACAGGTCGGTCATTCCGAGAATCGGGTCAGCCGGAGCCAGGGCCAGGTCAGTAAACAGGGTCATGCCAATACTCTATGCCGTCCGGGGTTAGTCTCCATTCCCCCTTGCCCGAAAATGGCAGTTTGGCGGGCGGGCCAGTGACCCGTCCCTAGGGCTGTGGCCAACATCCCTATTCCCCTCTGCGCAGGGGTGGCGGCGGAGCCGACGGGGTGGTCCCCCAACCAGGTGCAGCGACACAACCACCGGGGTAACTCGCGGACACCCGATCATTCGAAAGCCAGGCGTTTGAGCCGGCGGGTTTGGGGCGGTCACCGCCTGCTTATGGTCGGGTTTGGCGCCCGCCCAACCCATCATGGCTGCGCCGCGACGGACCGACGCTCCCCTGCCGAACCTTGTTAGGTCGTTCAAAATGCGAAGTTGCGGTCTGATCAGGTGTTGGATTCTGAATAGTGCGGCGTTAAGGCTGGAACCTGGGTGATTTCGCCGGGTTTTTCAGAATCGAAGGGGCTTGGGTTGGGTGGGGGCCGGGCGGACATCATCGGCTTGTGGTTGGGTTTGTTACCCGCCCGCACCATCGGGGCTTCGCCGCGATGGACCGAATAGACCTGCCGCATCTGCCTTGCGGTTGCGTCAATGTGTGACTGTTTTCCGGGAATGTCACTTTCAGTGCTTCCCAAACCGCCTACCGCACCCGCGTCGGGAACGAACCGGTGGTGGGTGTCGATGTCATCTAAATCCCCACCTGTGACGCCAAGTATTTCCGGGATTTTCCGTGGCTGTGGCGCTGCACCTGCTTGGGGAACCACCCCGTCGGCTCCGCCGCCACCCCTCCCCAGAGGGGAATTTTCCGTGGCTGGTGGACCGGTTTAGCCTGGTGGGTTGGGGACGATGACGGAGTGTAGTTCGCCGATGGGTAAGGGTGTGGCGGTGGCGGTGTCGGTGATGGTGAAGTTGCCGGTTTGGCCTGACACGGACCAGGTGATCGCCCA
>WRFI01000271.1 GCA_009778875.1 Propionibacteriaceae bacterium
AACCCGGCAGCCTCAGCCTCACCAGGCTTGATCCCAATCAACAACTTGAACAAGACACCTAACAACCGGTTGGCTATCAGCTTGATCTGCTCATCACCCAGCTCATCCCAGCTCGTCTCCAGGATCGCTGACGCCGTCAACTGGTGAACCGAGATCACCGGATACGGATCTCCCGGTCCATCCGGCCACGGTGTGCCATCCCACGGCGCCACACTATGCCGGCGCAACAAACCCAACACTGTCGGTGCCGCACCCGGCGCTGGGCGACCCAGGCCATCCGGTGACACCCACGACGCCACCGCCTCGTCATCCCACAACACACCCGAATGACCACCCGGGCCAAGAAGTGCCACCACGAACGCCGCCCGGGTCAAGATCGCCGGATCATCGAACTGACTCGCCATACGATCCCGCGTCACCAACCACACATCAGCAAGTGTGCCAGAAGAAATACCCGCCGTACCCGCCAACACCTGGGCACCCCTTGTGGCCTGGAACGCCCTCAACCACTGCCGGATCGTGAAACCCTGATCAATCGCCGACACACTAATCGCCAGTGCCAGTGGGTGGCAACCCAACGCTGCCGCCAAGTCGGCCACCTCAGCCTCACTCACACCAGCCAGGTACCGGTTACCATGCTCACCAACCGCCCGCACAAACGCCAACGCCTCATCAGAGCTGAACTGCTCCACCGGGACCGGCCAAGCCGACACACCAGACACACCCCACCCCTCTGTCTGCCGGCTCGTAAACAACACCCGCCCCAAAGGCATGCCACCTGAATCGGTAGGTGATTTGTGCCGCTGACCTTTTGAGGGAAGGATTAGTGGTATGCCGAAAGTGATTGATCCTGTGAAGAAGGATCGTGCTATCAAGATGGTGCTGTCGCACTTGAACGAGTATCCGTCTGTGTATAAGGCGGCCCTGGCGATCGGCCCGCGGGTCGGGGTGCGGGTTGAGACATTACGCCGGTGGGTAGTGGCTGAGCAGGTCAAGGACACCCCAGCCGGGGTGGCTGAGCAAGCCGTTCTCGCCGAGTCGAAGAAGATCAAGGAATTGGAACGGAAAATCCGTGATCTGGAAGAGGCCAACGAGATTTTGAAGGCGGCCTCAATTTTCTTCGCCGGGGAGCTCGACCCCCGTCAACAGCGAAGGTCGTAGAGTTCATCGATTTGATGAGGGGTAGGGGTTTCCGGGTCGAGTCGGTCTGCCGTGTCCTTGGTGACTACGGGGTTAAGATCGCCGCGAGAACCTACCGGGCGTTCAAACGTCGCGCGCCGTCGAATCGGGCCATGGTCGATGAGCAGTTGACTGTTTTGATGCGATCGCTGCGTGAGACACCAGACGTGAAGGGCCGGCTACCCCGGGAACGTTTCTATGGGCGCCGCAAAATGCATGCCCTGCTGGCCCGTCTGGGGGTTGTCGCCGGTGAGGAGAAGATCGGCCGGCTGATGCGCCTGGCGGGTATGAAAGGCCTTGTGCGGGGCCGCCGGATCGTCACGACCCGCAAGTCCGCGCCTTCAGCTGGAGACCTGCTGAAACGACAGTTCAAAGCTGACCAGCCGGACAAGGTGTGGGTCACCGACGCCACATATGTGCGCACCATGTCAGGCTGGGTGTATGTCACGTTCATGATCGACGCGTTCCGCCGGAAGATCGTGGCGGCCCACGGATCAACTCGTTTGAACCAGCAGTTGGTGAGCGAAACCCTCCAGCTGGCCCTTGAACAACGCCGCCAAGAAGGCCACCCGGTCGCCGGCGGGCTCGTGCATCATTCCGATCATGGCAGCGTCTACACGGCCATCCACTATGGCGAACAGCTCGCCCTGGCCGGTATCGCACCATCCTTCGGCACGATCGGAGACTCGTACGACAACGCCCTCGCGGAAACTGTCAACGGACTGTTCAAGGCTGAATGCGTCGACCAGGATGGCCCGTTCGCCAGTCTCGCCGACGTGCTCGACGCCACCTTGGACTGGGTCCACTGGTACAACACCGCCCGGCTCCACGAATACCTCGACTATGCCACTCCAGACGAAACCGAGGCAGAGTATTATTCACACCAACAGCCGCTGGGAAACCAGCAAGACAAACAATAAACCAGCGGCACAAAAGCCTAACCGGTCCATGGCCCTTGTAGGTGCCGCGTGTGATCGTGCGTTGCGTCGTCATTGTCGTGTTTCTTGTGAGTGAGTTGTGGGATGTTTAGTTGTGCCGGGCCCGTCGCTGGTTTCGCCCGCTGACGGCTAGTTGGTGACGGCGGGCCCGGGGCTCATGGTGTTTTCAGGTGCTCGATCAGCGCATCCAGTTCGGCGCGCGGCAGATAGACTCTGTGCAGATATATGAATGATTGGAACGCGTGTTTGTTGCGCCAGTTGCGTACAGTGTTGGGGCAGCAGCGGGCTATCCGCGCCGCTTCTTTAATGGTGACGCAGTCGGCTAGCGCCGGCGTGGCCCGTTTCCTAGTCGCTGGCATCATCAGCCCCCTGGCGCTGGCAGTTTGGGCAGTAGCACTGTTGGCCAACCCAAACCCACCCGTTCAGTTCTAGCAGCGCCGGAAACATGGCCGGGTTGTCGCATTCCAGCCGGGTACGGCAGTGTTCGCAGCGTGCGAACCATTCTTCAGATGTCGGCTGGTCCGAGTCGGGGCCAAAGCTGGCTTGATACGTGATCATGCTTCGCCCCGTTTCGCATCCTGCGCAACCCATTGCGCCATGTCGGCTTCCAGCAGCTGGAAGGCGGCACGGTGTAGGTTCAGTTG
>WRFI01000272.1 GCA_009778875.1 Propionibacteriaceae bacterium
CCCGCGTCCGCGATGGTATCGTGGTGGGGCAACTCGTCCGGGTGGCGGAATAGGTAGACGCGCTAGCTTGAGGTGCTAGTGCCCGTTAAAGGGCATGGAGGTTCAAGTCCTCTCTCGGACACAGATATGATCCCTAGTCAGATGGCATTCAGCTAGGGTTTCTTTGTTTCTCCGGCCTAAGATTCTGAGAAACCCGGCCTGCGCAAGCACAATCTGGCCGCGACGCCAGGTTATTCAGAATACAACCGCGAAGTCACCATCAACGTCGACGGCATGTCTCACCAGGTCGGGTGAACCTCCAGAACAGTGCCAGCCTTCGTGATGAACAGAACCGCCCTGATGTGGCGACGCCTCACCATCTCCTGACGAACTTGAGCCAAGACGGTTCTTTCGTGACATGAAAACACCGCTTAATGCTCACCTCCACACCTCGCGCCCAGCCGGAGGCGTCCTGACAGTAGTTCTGGAAGTAGGACGTTGCGGAGGGCGACAAGACGATGATTCTCAATCGTCAGTTGCATGAGCTTCTGAAGCAATGGCACGGTCACTGACCCTAGATCATCCTGCTCATCAGCGCTCAACATGGCAACAGGCCACTTGGCGAGATCCCCCCATGACGCCCTCGGCATCCTGGTTCCGGTTGCCGACGCAGATAGCGAGTCAATCAGCGCGTCCGAAGATGCGACGCAGGCCACCAATGGCAGATTGGAAGCTCGATCAGGACGGATGACCAGCAACTCGGTTGTGCAAACGCCCGATATTGGGGCAACACCGACCTTCCTAAAGTATGGGCGCAGCTTGCCGAATAACACGTCATCTTTTTCGAATCGAGACTTTCCACTTGAAACCCTTGTTGCTTGCTCCCACGAGTCCACGAAGATCGACCCACGAGGCATCTGACCCATTGAAATGTACGGCGTTTCTGGCCCGATGTCTGCCGCACTCACTGGGTCAACCACCAAATGGCAGTAATCCGACAACACGCCAACTGGGCCATCACTTGTGGCCATAGCTTGATCGACTAGCGCACGGACCAGGCTCTGACCGACCACTTGGGACCGCCGGTTGGAGTCGATCTTGTCGTCGAGGGCGCCGAGGGTGGCGGCGATGGCGTGCTGTTCTGCGACTGGGGGAAGGCACACGGGCAACTCGCGTAATTGGCCAAGGTTGAACCCCGGCACTGCGGCCCCTATGGCCCTTTGCTGCACCTGCTCCACCATGGCTGGACTCGACAAGAGGTAGTAAAGAAAGAGCGGGTCAGCCCGTTCCAGGTCGGGCGTGAGCTTCATCTGCTTGTTGGAGACAATGTACTCAGGAAACGTCGCCCGGGAGTCAATGAGTCCGACTTGCCCGACCGTTCCCCAGCAGGTGAAGATTAGGTCACCAACACGTGCCAGGCTTCGGGAGAACTCACCCGCTTTGTCCGGTGCCAAGAAGGCCAGGTTATCCTCGTTCAGCCTCACCCCAACATCCGTGGATAGGTTAGACCCCCGAATCACGGGCACTCCAGAACTGACAAAGAACCTTGAGCTGATGGCCGATCCGAACGGGCCCGTCGCCATTGCGTTAGGCGTCGCAGATGCCACGTCCCCCAGGGCAAGAATGGGCCACCGTGTCATAGATGTACCCCCGCGAGCCGTGCCTTGACCTCGTCTTCAAGTGCGCGACCACGGTCGAACTCGGCGTACAACTGCGCGGTCAGGCGGGCGATCTTGACGTCGACCGGCTCGCCGTCGCCTTCCGTCTCTTCCGTGCCGACATAGCGTCCCGGCGTCAACACGAAATCATGCCCGGCGATCTCGTCCAGCGATGCCGACTTGCAGAAACCCGGCACGTCCCCATAGACGCCGCCGCGGTTACGCCAGGCATGATACGTGTCGGCGATGCGGGCCACGTCCGCGTCATCCAGGACCCGCAGACGCCGGGTCTCCATACGTCCCAGCTTGCGGGCATCAATGAACAACACCTCACCCAGACGCTTCCGGTGACCGTTACCCGCCCGCTCCTTCGAACAAAACCACAAACTAACCGGGATACCCGTGTTGAAAAACAACCTGTCAGGCATCGCCACGATGCAATCCACCATGTCAGCCTCAACCAGCCGGCGGCGAATCTCACCCTCACCACCCGTCTTCGAACTCAACGAACCGTTCGCCAACACAAACCCAGCCGTGCCCGTCGGCGACAGATGATAGAGGAAATGCTGCACCCAGGCGAAGTTCGCGTTACCCTGCGGCGGGGTGCCATACGCCCAACGCGGATCATCCGCCAGCTTCGGATCCCACCAATTGGACACGTTGAACGGCGGATTCGCCAACACAAAATCCGCCCGCAACATCGGATGAAGATCCCAGGCGAACGAGTCAGCCGAACGATCCCCCAAATCAGCCTCAATGCCGCGCAACGCCAGATTCATCTTCGCCAACTTCCAGGTCGTGTCCGTGAACTCCTGCCCGTACACCGACAAGTCGGAACGCTGACCCTGATGCGCCGTCACAAACGCCGCCGACTGCACAAACATGCCACCAGAACCACAACACGGATCAAAAACCCGTCCCCTGTACGGCTCCAACATCTCCACCAACACCCTAACCACGCTGCGCGGCGTGTAAAACGCCCCGGCATCCTTACCCGTCTCCTTACCCGCGAACTGGCCCAAAAAATACTCATACACCCGGCCCAACACGTCATCAGAACCATGATCCTGGCCAGACCCAAACCCAATCGACCCGATCAGATCA
>WRFI01000273.1 GCA_009778875.1 Propionibacteriaceae bacterium
ACCACCCCGTCGGCTCCGCCGCCACCCCTCCGCGACGCTGTCGGCAGCGTCAACGCATTAGGCTTTGACCTATGAACATTGGCATTGATATTGGCGGGTCCGGCATCAAGGGCGCGTTGGTCGACTTGACCACCGGCGAGTTCGCCTCCGAACGCCTGCGCATCGCGACGCCAAAGGACTCGACGCCCGAAAACTGCGCCGACGTCATCGCCCGCATTGTCAGAAAACTGGCTCCCCATGCGTCGGATCTGCACATCGGAATCACCGTTCCGGCACCCGTCGTCCACGGCCGCATACCGATGATCGCCAACCTTGACCAGGGCTGGCACGACCTGCAGGGGGACGAGTTTCTGGCCGACAGGCTGGGGCATCCCATCACCCTGCTGAATGATGCCGACGCCGCCGGCATCGGCGAGGTGTATTACGGCGCCGCCAAGGGCACGCCGGGCATCATCGTGTTGACGACGCTGGGCACCGGCATCGGGTCGGCCGTCATCAACAATGGCCAACTGCTGCCGAACACAGAGTTCGGACACATCGAGGTGGACGGGCAGGACGCCGAATCCCGAGCGTCGGCGGGCGTCCGTGAGCGGGAAAACCTGACATACCCGCAGTGGGCCAAGCGTCTCGACCGCTACTACCAGGCGCTGGAGCGCACGCTGTGGCCAGATCTTTTCGTCGTCGGCGGCGGTGTCAGCAAGAACCACGAGCAGTTCCTGCCGCTGCTGCACCTGAAAACTCCTATCATCCCGGCCGCCCTGCGCAACCGGGCTGGTATCGTCGGCGCGGCCTGGGCCGCCGTGAACGGGTGATCATCATGAGCGAAACCAACACCACACCATCCCCCATGCATCCGGCCTCGGCCGAACAACCGGCCAACGCCGCCGCCCGTCTCAACTGGCTGCGTGCCGGCGTGCTGGGTGCCAATGACGGCATCGTCTCGGTGTCAGGCCTGGTGATCGGCGTCGCCGCCGCCGGAGCCGGGCAAGGCGCCCTGCTGACGGCCGGTCTCGCGGGCCTGGCCGCCGGAGCCCTGTCGATGGCGGCGGGCGAATACGTCTCGGTTAGCACCCAACGCGACACCGAATCGGCGCTTCTGGCCAAGGAGCGCTGGGAGTTGGAGACCTACCCGACCGAGGAACTGCACGAGCTGGCCGGCTTCTACGTCGAAAAGGGTTTGACGCCCGAACTGGCCCAAACCGTCGCCGAGCAGTTGACGTCCCACGACGCACTGGCCGCCCACGCAGAGATCGAGCTCAAGATCGACCAGGAAGAGCTGACCAATCCCTGGCACGCGGCCGGCGCGTCAATGGCATCGTTCATCGTCGGGTCGATCCTGCCGCTGCTGACAATCCTGCTGGTGCCCGGCGCGGCCCGCATTCCCGCCACGGTCGTCGCCGTCACGCTGGCCTTGGTGCTGACGGGCTGGGTGAGCGCCAAACTGGGCAATGCCGAACCCCGCAAGGCGGTGCTGCGAAACGTCGGCGGCGGTCTTCTGGCGATGGCCATCACCTACGGCATCGGCGCCCTTGTCGGCACCCAGATTGGCTAAGCGACTGACGGGGTGGTCGGTCACGTTTCTGCAAACGTCAAGAAGACCACCCCGGCGGCTCCGCCGCCACCCCTCCTAAGACCGACCCCAGAATTGGCGTTCCACCACGCGGGAGGCCCGACGCATTGCTTTGGCCAGATCGGACCACAAGCTGGAGGCTTCGGCCTTGCCGTAGCCCAATAGCACCGCCACGGCGGCGGTGTCTCTGGCGTCGGACGGCAGGGCGTCACTCGCCCGTCCTCTTGTCAGCACAATGGCGTCCCGGATGCGGGACACCAACTGCCAGGTCTGGCTCAGCGTCTGGGCGTCCGACGACGTCATGAGGCCCGCCTCCGATATGGCACGCAAGGCTGCCAATGTCCCGGTGACTTCCAGTGACGGGACCTCGCTGGCATACTGCAGTTGCTTCAGCTGGACCGTCCACTCGATGTCGACCAGCCCACCCTGGCCATGCTTCAGGTTGATGTTGCCACGAGTTGACGCGTGCTCGCGGTCCAGGCGCACCTTCAGCATGCGGATGGCTTGGACGTCTTCGTCGCTCAGCCCACCGGCCGGCCACCGCAGGTGGGCAATGCCATCCAGAAGGGCGCCCGTCAGGCCCCGATCGCCAGCCCCATGGGACGCCCGCACCAGCGATTGGGCCTCCCACGTCCACGACCAGCGCCCGTAATACGACAGGTACGAGCTGACCGTGCGGACCAGCGGACCGTCCTTGCCCTCGGGGCGCAGGCGGACGTCGACCTCCAGCGCCGGGTCGGGGCCGGGCAGGTGCAACCAGCCGCGCAGCGCGGTGACTGCCTCGGCGGCGGCGGCCAAACCTCTGTCGGAGGTGCCGTCCGGGGCGACGAACATCGCGTCGGCGTCAGAGGCGAAGCTGAGTTCGCGTCCCCCCCAGCGTCCCATGGCGACCACGCCCAGGGGCGGGGCCGCAGGATATGCCCGGGCCACCAGCGCCAGGCACGCCTCCATCGTGGCGGCTGTCACATCGCTGAGCGCCGAGCCGAGCCCTTCGATGTCTAGGCGCCCGAGCACGACGGCGATGGCCAGCCGCGCCAACTCGTGACGGCGCGAGGCCCGCAAAGACTGGGCCGCCTCGGCCGTGTCGTCGTGGCGGCGCACCGTCGCCGTGAAGCTG
>WRFI01000274.1 GCA_009778875.1 Propionibacteriaceae bacterium
GGTCGATGGCGTCCAAAGCGTCATCTTGAGTTCTCATTGCCCTACCTCTCCAAAAACCACGCCAGCCAATGCCTGCCCCAGCGCCAGACCCCCGTCGTTGGACGGCACGATCTGGTGACGAACCACCTTGTGGCCAAGCTGTTCGAGGTCGCGCGCCAGATATGACGACAACAAGCGGTTGGCGAAAACACCGCCCGTCAGGCCGACTGCAGATGGCTCCACCACCGCCGAGTTTACCGCCCGAGCCAGCAGGTGCGTCAAGGCTCGGTGAAACATCCTGGCCAAACAGGGCGTGGGCGTCGCGCGATTCAAACCGTCGTCCAACAACTCGACCAGCCCGGCGACGTCCGCACAATCGACGTCGTGGTCGTGGGGGCATCGACGCGCCACCGCCTCCAGCTCCATCGCCGCCTGCGCCTCATAGGTGACGGTTTGGCACACCCCCAGCCAAGCCGCCACAGCGTCGAACAGACGCCCGGTGCTGGTCGTGCGCACAACCCCGAAGCCCGACCTCAACTGCGATTGCACCAGCGCCCATTCGTCCACCCCGGCTGCTGCAGGCCGGGGCGCCACCCGGTCGGCAATGTCCAAACCGTATTCGAACGCCAGCCCGGCCGCCGACTTCCAGGGGTGACGGATGGCCGAATCGCCGCCCGGCAGGCCAAAGCCCGGCAGATGCCAGGCCCGCTCGAAGCTGAGAGGGTTGTCCGCGTCCAGATGCAACAGCTCGCCGCCCCAGATCGTCCCGTCGTCCCCAAAACCGGTGCCGTCCAAAACCAGGAACCAGCCGAGCGGTTGGGTGAGGTTCTCAGCCAGCAAGCTCAGCGCGTGGGCGTGGTGGTGTTGCACCTCAAGGACGGGCACGTCCAGGCGCTCGCCCTGGCGCAGCCCCCAATTGTGGGTCGCGTAGCCGGGGTGTTTGTCGACGACGATGAGACGCGGCGTGCGGCGGTGGGCCGTCAGCATCTGGTCGACGGAGCGCTCAAAAGCCGCCTGGGTTTCCAGGCTGCCCATGTCGCCAATGTGGGCGCTCATGAAGGCCATTCCGTCCCTGGTCAGGGCGAAAGTGTTCTTGAGCTCCGCCCCCACGGCCAGCACGCACCGGTCGTCACCCCCCAAAAAGACGGGCAGGGGCGCATAGCCGCGGCTGCGGCGGATCGGCTCGGCACCGCCGCCGAACGCCATGACGACCGAATCCTCGACCGGCACATGGATGCCCCGGTCGTGCATCAGGAAGGCGTCAACGATGTGGGAAAGGTCGCGGCGGGCGTCCTCGTTGGTGAAGGTCAGCGGCCTGGACGACGAGTTCGCGCTCGTGGCGACGAGGACGTCATCTCGCCCAAGCAGCAGTCGGTGCAGCGGCGTGTAGGGCAACATGATGCCGATGTCGTCCAGGCCCGGCGCCACCTGGGGCGCCAGGTCGTAGCCGTCAGACATGGGGGCAAGCACGATGGGGGCTTCCCGTCCGCTCAACAGTTGACGGGGCAGGTCGCCCAGGTCGGCGATGCGGCTGGCCGCCGCCAGAGACCCCGCCATGACGGCCAGCGGTTTGCCGGGGCGACGCTTCCGGGCGCGCAGGGTCGCGACGGCGTCAGCGTTGCGGGCGTCACACATCAGCGTGAACCCGCCGATGCCTTTGACGGCCAGGATCTTCCCGTCGCGCAGCATTTGGACGGCGCCGGCGATCGCCTGGGCGAAGCCGGTGCGCCGGTCGTCGTCGTGTTGTGGAGGTGCCTCCGCGCCCGACGGTTCAAGCCACAAGTTGGGCCCGCAGTCGTAGCACGAAATCGGTTGGGCGTGGAAGCGGCGATCGTGGGCGTCCTCGTATTCGGCGCGGCAGGCGTCACACATCGGGAAGTCGGCCATCGTGGTCAGCGGACGGTCGTAGGGTACGTCCTTGATGATCGACAGCCGCGGCCCGCAGTTGGTGCAGGTGGTGAACGGGTAGTGGTAGCGCCGGTTGGCGGGGTCGTTCATGTCGGCTTGACAATCGGGGCAAATCGCCGCGTCGGGGGGCAGCAGGGTGATTGCGCCAACGGCCCGCCGCGACGCCACAATCGTGAAGGCTGGTTCATTCGGCACGACGGCCAGATCCGATTCCCGCCAGATCAGGATCGTCGCCAGCGGCGGCAAGTCGGTGCGGACGGCGGTGAAGAACGCCGCCACCGATTCAGGGTCACCCTGCGCTTCGATGAACACCGAGTTGTCGTCGTTGCCGCAAAACCCCGTTATTGGAAACTGGGCGGCCAGACGAACAACGTTGGGCCGGAACCCAACGCCCTGCACCACGCCCGTCAGCGTCAACTGCCTTCGTATCATCAGGTCCAGCCTATAGCCATTCCCCGCCTTAGGAGGCCCTCCAAGCGGGCGCAGAAACGCGAGAAACCACCCCGTCAAATTCCCCTCCTTAGGAGGGGTGGCGCGAAGCGCCGGGGTGGTCCTCCCAAGCGTGTGCAGAAACGCAACCAACCACCCCGTCAGTCCCTGCGGGACTGCCCACCCTCCTTGTGAGGGGAATACCTTGGCGAATCTGCCTATAATGAAAACCGAATCCCGCGCGACTAGTCCGCGGTGACCGCCCAACAGTTGGAGAGTTGAAGTGGGACGTTTTCACAGGCACGACGATGGCACAGTGCACGAGCACACACACGACGAGGCGGGCCACACCCACC
>WRFI01000275.1 GCA_009778875.1 Propionibacteriaceae bacterium
TGCCTCGGCCACCAGCGTCTTAAACACCCTTTCGGCGGCGACGCCCAGCTTCGCGGCGCCCTCAAGGCCGAAGCCAACAGCGGAGCGCGCGTCGTGCTCGTACTCGAGCAACGTGTAGGCGACGTGACGACGCTGCAGCTCCAGAAGGGCGGGAGTTCCGACGGGGTGGTTGGCCATGATCCGCTGCATCAAGGCCGCAGTACCGCCAACGGGCAGGTGATGGTGCCGTCTGCCATGGTGAAAGTCTGCCCAGTGCCGGTGACCACAAGCTTAAACACCGGCGGCACGGCCACGTCTAGCTGTTCTATCGCCTTTGTGAGCGACGCCGCTGCAGCTATTGCCTGCCCGCCGCCGAGTTTGACCTCGACAGCAGCCCACCGCCCATCCGGAAGGCTGATGACGGCGTCAATCTCATGGCCATTCGAGTCTCTGAAGTGCCGTATGTCTGCGCGCAGCGAGGTCGCCAGGACTCGCAGATCGTGGATGACGGCGCTTTCAAACAGCAAACCCACGGTGTTCGGGTCGTCGAACAGGCTGGTGGCCGTGGCGCCCAACGCGGCCGCCGCAAGCGCGGGGTCAGCAAGATGCAGCTTCGCTGACGTCCGAAGCCTTGCCCTTGAGCGAAGCAGGGGCGTCCACGCCGACTGACGTTCAAGGATGAACAAGCGTTCCAGCACCGACATATAGTCAGCGACGGTGTCGGGTTTGATGGACGGCGCCACCTGCCGCATGTCTGAGGCCAGCGTGGCATACGACACTGGTGAAGCCGTTGAGCGTGCCAAGGCGCGCATCAGTTGCTGAAGCACTATCGGGTCATGGCGTTGATTGATCAGACGGGGCACGTCCGCCCTGGAGACTTCTTCGATGTATGCCTGCAGCATGATCAGGGCCTGGTCAGGTTGCAACTCGGTGAGCGCCGGAAACCCTGGGCGAATGAGTTCGCTGATCACCGCCGCGTAGGTCATTGGATCTGACAGGTCGGCAGTGGGCACCTGGCCCGTGAACAGCGCGGCCAGGCTGACCCCGGGCTTGTTTGCGCAGCCAGTTTTTTCGCACCAAGTCAGTGTGTGCTGACGGATTCTCAAGACCCTGGCTGCACCGGTGTGCCTCGTGGTGTCATCGGCCGGCATTGCCGAGCCGGTGAGAATGAACTGCCCCTTAGACGTGGCGGAGTCGACGATCCGTCGCATCAGGTTCCACAGTTGTGGCATCAGTTGCCACTCGTCGAGCAGCCTCGGACGAGCGCCGGCCAGGATAGCCTCCGGCGAAATCTCACCGATGCGAGCCGTTCCCGGGTCGTCAAGCAGCGCGTAGGACGACGCTGCATGCATGGCGGTCATCGTCTTGCCGCAGCCGCGAGGCCCTTCCAGCAGGACGGCCCCGGCGAATCCGAGGGACTCGTCGAGCAACGGGTCGATCAAGCGCGGTTTGTATGCGTGCCCGAGCGTCGAAACGGTGTCCATGACGCAATGCTAGCACCTAGGGGGTGATTTGCAGACACTCTAGGGTGTGATTTGCAGACACTCTAGGGTGTGATTTGCAGACACTCTAGGGTGTGATTTGCAGATTCCTTACCATGCTTCGTTCGCCTCTTCACGCTGGCGCCGACGCCATGCAATCACCCACAGGCACAGCCCGGCCAGGAGTATCGCCACGCCACCGAGGGGCAACACCTTGGCTAGGTGGCCGCCGGTATCAATGACTGGTCCACGGGACTGGCCCTGGTTCACTGTGCCCGGCTCGCCGGACTGGCCCTGGTTCACTGTGCCCGGCTCGCCGGACTGGCCCTGGTTCACCGTGCCCAGCTCGCCTGACGGGCCCTGATTGTCAGTGCCCAGGCCGGGGCCTTCGGGCGCCGCACCCAGACCGCCGGACGGGCCCTGAGGTCCCGCACCCAGGCTGGCTGTGACCACGGTGACGGTGTTGGTGACCGCACCCGTGGTTTGGCCCAGGCTGTCTTGGCAGGTGAACGTGATCTCGAACACACCGGGCTCTGTGGCCGTGTAGGACACAACCGCGTCTGGGCTGATGGTGGCGCCTTCTGGGCCCGACGTGATGGTGCAGCCGGCTGGCGTTACGCCGGAGGTTTCGTCGACTGCGAGCGTGTTGTTGAACACCGCCGTCTGGCCAACCAACACCGTCAGTGTCGCCGGGTCGGCGGCCGTCAGTGTGGGGGCGGCGGCGACGTTGACGGTCATGGTGGCGCTGTATTGCTTTTCGTCGACGCTCATGATTGTGTAGACGATTTCGGCTTTGCCACTGAACCCGGGGGTGGCGGTGAATGTTACGTCGCCGGTCCTCCAGTCGAGATTGGCTGTGCCGACATCGGGGCCGTCTACGACATGCGCGGAGCCGATGTAGGGGGCTGCCGGGTCTAGTGTGTCGTTGGCCATGACGTTATGGGTGATGGTGCCGCCTTGCGGGATCGGTGTTGGCACCACATCGTCGACCAGTTCGACTTTCACGGGCTGGCGAAGCTCGATCGACGTCGCCTGGCTGCTGCTGGTGACGGTTTGGCCACCTGGGGTGGACGCGGTGGACTGGGCGGTGTCGGTCAGTGTTTTGGAGTTGTTGACGTCGGCGATGGTGATCTCATACTGGCCGACACA
>WRFI01000276.1 GCA_009778875.1 Propionibacteriaceae bacterium
ATGATGGCATTCAGTGTTTCTGGTAGTTCGGTGGCGATGGGTGACAACAGTACGGCGGTGACGGCTGCGGGGAGCCCCAGCATCGGGCCGATGGCGTCCAATTGCTGGACGAAGAACTGTGAGGCGGCGAAGATCACGACGACGGTGAGCAGGGACTGGACGACGATCACCCAGGTGCTCGGGTGCTCGGCGTGGGGCTGGAACTTCAACGGCTCCAGTTCGGCGGGATGGCCGTCGTCACTGGACCGTAGCTCGCGCCAGAAATAGACGGCGTAGGCAGCGAAAAAGGCCACGCCCAGGATCGGTTTGAAGGCGAACGCGACCAGGCCGAGCCCCACTTTCACGATGAAGATCGGCAGGAACCACCGCTGGTCCTTGGCCAGCCGTCTCAACTCGTCCGTACTGCCCACCTGGTGGGGACGCTCCGAGGCGGCGTCTGCTGGAAGTCGACGGCGGGTGGCGATGATCACGATGCCGGTCACCCCGTACGCGATGGTCGACAGCACCAGCGGCCCGCCCAAGGCCGCACCAACGCCGATATCTTTCCTCTCAGGGGTCGTACCCGACGTCACGGCGACCAGCGTCACCACCGACTCCGGCAGTGCCGTCCCGATGGCTGCCAACACCGTGCCAACCGCCATTGCGCCGATCCGCAGACGCTGGCCCAGCCATTCCACGGCGTTGACGAACCACTCGCACGACAGATAGATCGCCACCACGCACACAATCAACAACAGGACATGAATCACAGTCGCGTCCTGATGACACGCCAACTGCCATAGGGAACAAGGATAACGACTCCAAGAATCGCGATAACCCAGGCCAGCGACCACCCGCTCCCCAGCTTTAATACCACCAACGTTATGAACACTCCGGCGGCAATCTGCCAGTCGTCACCGATGATGAAGTCGTACCAGAATTTACCGAAGGACATGATCCAACTTTGCTTCCGTGCTGGCATACCCGCAGGTTCAAAAGCAGTACGGGTGGGGCTGGCTTGAGCTGTCTGACTAGCCAATCTGCGTGTGGCCGCTCTGCGGAAAAGCCATGTCAATATCAGAGCAAAAACGGCCACACACGGGGCGACCACCAGCAGGGCCGCGTCGGAAGCCGGCCACCTTGCCCCCACTCCCTCGCCAGCCCAGAACACTCCGAAGGTGATCAGCAAGATGCTCACGACAAATTTCAAGGTGTTTTCGGGAATCCGCGACAGCGGGCCGCGAACCATGACACCGAGACCGACGATGATCAAGATGGCCAAGCCCGCGGCAATGAGAGCGACGGGCAGGTGGCCGTCGTTGGTCGCGAAGGTCAAAACGATGAAGACGACTTCGAGACCCTCCAACAACACGCCCTTGAAAGCCAGGGTAAAGGCGTACCAATCTGCCACGCCCAACTTGCGTACGGCTGCCGCGTTCTTAGCCTCGGCAGCTTTCTCTTGATAAATGGCCGTTTCATCATGGCGCGACTTGAAACCACTGGCGCGCATGATCGCCTTGATCATCCACTGCAAACCAAAGATCAACAGCAACCCGCCCACCAGCGTGCGCAGAATCCAGATTGGCAGCAGCATGATCGACGGCCCGAGAACAGCAACAATGACGCATAGCACAAGGAACGCGACGACAGTGCCAGTCAGGGCCGAACGCCAATTCCGGGTAGCGCCAGCAGCAACGACAATGGTTGTGGCCTCCACCGCTTCAACCAGGCATGCAAGAAAAACGGCAATGAACAGGGCATAAACCGACATCTAGATCAGGCCTTCCGATTCAGGTGCATGTGTGAATACAATCGCATCCTGATGTCGCTGTGTGCATCGAGGTTGAGCATTGTCACAAGCCTTCCCAGTTTAGAGCCGGTACGCCAAGATAAGCGCGCTTGCTTTCTGTGTCTTCTGGAGCAGGAACGTGAAGGCTATATCCGAATCCACCGATCCATTGCTGCTGCACGACTCTGTGGAGGCACGCTGGCTCGTCGGGCGTCGCTCAACTTCACGTCCAGTCTGCCCTCACGCCACCCGCCGACCCATCGCACCCCCACAGTGTCGCTCGCGACGCAAGCGATCGGTGGATTCGGGTACTACAACAAGCTCCCCGAACGATTCCGGCCCCACTCCCAAACGCCATCCCAGCCGGCATCGTCGGCATCGGGCGTCCACTTCCCACCTTACCGTCTATATGTTCCTTGAGTACGCTCAATAGGGATAAGCCAGTACTTCTGATACGCTGACAAACACTATTGTGTCTGCGCTCCAGATGACGGATCGCGCGCAACTGGGGTGCAAAACAAGGAGATCAATGGGGAACGAAGAAATAGAATCCGACGCTAACACTAGGCGCGTTGGGCGGTGGGCAGTCACGGTGGGCGTCTTGGGTGCGTTGGGCATCTTGACATTCGCGGCTTTCGTCAATCAGATTGCACATTGGCTCAGAATTCCGACCGGATGGGGCTACGGCTTGGCTGTACTGGGAGGGATCATTATTCTGCTGCTCAATTTGGGTGTGCAGAATTTATCGAGGGTGATCTACCGCTGGCTTGTTACCGGATTGCTCACAATCATGGCCATCCAGACGGTGATTGTCTGTCTC
>WRFI01000277.1 GCA_009778875.1 Propionibacteriaceae bacterium
GCCATGTTTTCGGCGGTGCCCGACTCGTCCCGCAACGCCTTCAGGTACCAGGGGCTGCGGCCCAACGCTTCGCTGCCCTGCCTGAAGGCCAGCAGGCCGGCGTCCGGGTTGGCGCCGTCAGCCAGCCAGCCGAGCATGGCGGGCATCAGGTGACGGGTGATCTCGGCGGTCCGGCTGACCCCCTGCGTCAGCGAGGCGATGTGGCGCAGCGCGGCCGTCGGATCGGCGAAACCGAGCGCCGCCAACCGCTGCTCGGCAGCGTCAGAACTCAGCCTCAACGCACCCGACGG
Organism: Propionibacteriaceae bacterium; assembly: GCA_009778875.1. Taxonomy (GTDB): domain Bacteria; phylum Actinomycetota; class Actinomycetes; order Propionibacteriales; family Propionibacteriaceae; genus WRGV01. Next base: position 291 of record WRFI01000277.1, read on the forward strand.
CACCTTGGCGACGGCCTCCAACAGCGGCGAGTAGAACACCCTTTGCTGTAGGCGTTGCACCCGTCCAGCGGTTTGACGCCAAGCGGTCCACAGAGCCTCGCCGGACTCCGCCCCCGGCATCGACCGGGCCAGCCGCCGCATTTCGCCCGGTTCGTCGGGCATCAAATGTGTGCGGCGCAGCCGGAACAACTGTTGCCGGTGCTCCAAAAGCCGCTCAAAGCGGTAGGCCGCGTCAAGCTCGGCGGCGTCCTCCGACGAAATGTAGTTGTGCTCGGTGAGCGCGGCCAGCGCCTCCAGCGTGGCGGGCAGACGGATGGCCTCGTCGCCACGGCCGTGGACCAATTGCAGGATCTGGACGCTGAACTCGATGTCGCGCAGGCCCCCGGCACCCAGCTTGATCTCGCGGTCGGACTGGTCGCGCGGTATCAACGACACGACGCGGCGACGCATCGCCCGGGACTCGGCGACAAATCCCTCGTGACCGCCGGCCGTCCACACCAGGGGACGGACAAGATCGCAAAATGCCTGGCCAAGGGCCATATCGCCAGCCATCGGGCGGGCCTTCATCATTGCCTGGAACTCCCAAATGGCGGCGCCCGGCTTGGCTGTGCCCGGACCGTGCCCGGCGTGACCGTCGTAGTACGCGGCCATGGCCGCCATGGTGCGCGCCAGCGGGCCAGCGTTGCCCTCGGGGCGCAGCGCCGCGTCAATCGACCAGATCGTGCCGGCGGCCGTGTTGGCCGACGTCAGGCGCATCAAGGCGGCGGCGATCTCGCTGCCGAGGTGAACGGCCTGTTCGGCGGTTGTCGCGTCGTCGGCCGGTTCGGCGACGTAGAGAACGTCGACGTCCGACAGGTAGTTCAGTTCTCGGGCACCGCATTTGCCCAGCGCCACGACCGCCAGGCGCACATGCTCGGCGCCGTCGACTTGCCCCCGCACCAAAGCCAACGCCACTTCAACAATCGCATCCGCCAGGTCGGTCAGTTCACGGGCAATGGACGGCAACGCCGCCACCGGGTCGTATGCCGTCAAGTCGCGCGCAGCGATGCGGGCCAGTTGCGTCCGGTTGGCCACCCGAAGCGCAGCCGCCGCGACGCCTTTCGGATCGGCCAGAATCACCGGGGCGTCCTCCGCCTTCGCAATCGGCGCCAGGCGCACGGACGGCAAGACGGCATTCCACACGTCGCGCCGCAGCTCACCCAAAAGGTGAGGCGACAGCTCGCCCGGATGTCGCAACGGATCCAATGCTTCGTTGTGCAGAACAAGATGCCGTCCGAGCGGCCGCGACCCACCCATGACGGCGGCCACCCGCGCCAGCCAGCGCTCATCGGCGGCCACGTCGGGCAGAATGGCGATGCCCAGTTCGGCCAGTCGTGACAGTGCGAAGTCTGGGTCGGCGACCGTGGCGCTGGCCGAGGCGAGGCGTTTCAGCTCAGTTTCAGAAAAGCCACGGCTGGCCAACTCGACGATGGTCTCGGATGAGTGCGTCGAAAAACCCCGGCGGGCAAGCTCGCCCGCCATGCTCCGCCGCCGTGCCTCGTCCACCCCTCTAGCCTATTCCCCTCACAGGAGGGGTGGCGGTCGCGAAGCGACTGACGGGGTGGTCGGTTGCGTTACTGCGCACGCTAAGAAGACCACCCCGTCGGCTCCGCCGACACCCCTCCCCAGAGGGGAATTCACCCCGTCGGCTCCGCCGCCACCTCCTACGGAGGGGAATGGACTAACCGGTGATCTGACGCCTGGCGGCGCCTTTGTCGGCACTTTGGGCCAGCATGGCGAAGATTCTCAGCGAGTTCGAGACGACGCGGTCGCGGTGAGCGGGCTTCCAGCCGATACTGTCCTGCTCGGCCCGGCGGGCGGCCAGTTCTTCGTCCGAGACCTGGAGGTCGATGCGCCGGTTCGGGATGTCGATGGCGATGATGTCGCCGTCGCGGATCAGGCCGATCGCGCCGCCGGCCGCCGCCTCCGGGGAAATGTGACCCAGAGACAGCCCGGACGACCCACCCGAGAACCGTCCGTCCGTGATCAGCGCGCACTTCGGGCCAAGCCCGACGCCCTTGAGGTAGCTCGTCGGGTAGAGCATTTCCTGCATACCCGGACCGCCCTGTGGACCCTCGTAACGCACCACCACGACGTCCCCGGCAACGATCTTGCCACCCAGGATCATCTCGACGGCCTGCTCCTGCGATTCGGCCACCTTGGCCGGGCCGGCGAAGGTGAACTGGTCGGCCGGCACACCGGCCGTCTTGACGATCGCCCCGTCCAGCGCGATGTTGCCCTTCAGCAC
>WRFI01000278.1 GCA_009778875.1 Propionibacteriaceae bacterium
CCCACGCCGAGGATGACGAAAAACCCCTGCCAAGCTGTACTCACCCTTCCAGCATGCCACGTTGGCGGAGTTATTCCGCTCTGGGGAGGGATGGCAGTCGCGAAGCGACTGACGGGGTGGTCTTTTCAATTCCCCTCTGTGGAGGGGTGGCAGTCGCGAAGCGACTGACGGGGTGGTCGGTCACCTTCCTGCACACGCTTAGAAGGACCACCCCGTCGGCTCCGCCGACACCCCTCCTAAGGAGGGGAATTCACCCCGTCGGCTCCGCCGACACCCCTCCTAAGGAGGGGAATTCACCCCCGTCGGCTCCGCCGTCACCTCGATGCTGTGTTTCGCCTTCGTGCTAGACTCGTAGGTTGCTCATGAATGATTTAACAAGTGGTTCCCCCCTGCGGTTGATTGTCTTATTTACTATTCCGTTGCTTGTCGGCAACCTTTTCCAACAGCTGTACCTGTTCACTGACGCGGTGGTCGTCGGGCGTCTGATTGGCGTCAACGCGCTGGCCGCCGTCGGTGCGACGGGAAGTTTGACGTTTCTGCTGATCGGCTTCACCTGGGGTTCGTCAGCGGGCCTGGCGATTCCGGTGGCCAAGGCGTTTGGCGCCAACGATCACCGGGAGTTGCGCCGGTCGGTGGCGGCCGCCGTCTACGCGTCCATCGGTATCGCCTTGTTCATCATGGTGGCCGGCTGCCTGGGCGCCGCCCCCATGCTGCGGCTGTTGAACACCCCGCCTGAGCTGATGCGCCCGGCCACCGATTTCCTGTATGTGACGTTTGGCGGGGCAGCGGTCACCGTGGCCTTCAACCTGCTGGCCGCCCTGATTCGGGCGCTGGGCGATTCCCGCACGCCGCTTTACTTTTTGGTGATCTCGACCGTCCTGAACGCGGGGCTGTCGGCGTTATTCGTCGGGGTGTTCCACCTGGGCGTGGCGGGCGCGGCGGCGGCGACAATCGTCGCCCAAGGCGTGGCGGTGACGGGCTGCCTCATGTTGATCAGCAAGAAGATGCCGCTGCTGCAGGTGCACGGACGGGAGTGGCGTCTGTCGCCCGCCTATGTGTGGGACTCGGCTCGTCTGGGCATCGCCATGGGCTTCCAGATGTCGATCATCGCGATCGGTTCCGTCGTCTTGCAGTATGCCGTCAACGGGCTGGGGGCGCATGCGATCGCGGCGTTCACCGCCTCGGCGCGCGTCGACCAGTTGGCGTCGGCGCCGCTCAACTCGTTCGGGCTGGCGCTGTCGACGTACGTCGCCCAGAATCGCGGGGCCCGCATGTGGCGCCGCATCCGGGACGGGGTGAGCCAGACGGTGCTGGTGTCGGTCGGCCTGGCGATTGTGCTGGGCAGCGTCAATGTTGTGTTCGGTGCCACCTTCGTGCGGTTGTTCGTCGGGTCGGGCCAGCCGGACGTCGTCGCCGATGCCCACCAGTATCTGATCATCCAGGGGGTGACGTACACCATTTTGGGCCTGCTGTTCGCGCTGCGCGGCACCATCCAGGGCCTGGGCAAGGCGGCGGTGCCGACGGTGGCCGGCGCCATGGAGTTGCTGCTGCGCGCGACGGCCGGACTGGTGTTGGTGTCGCATTTCGGCTTCCTCGGGGTCTGTTTGGCGTCGCCGCTGGCCTGGGTGGGTTCGATGTCGGCCCTTGTGCCGGCGTGGTTCTACTTCCGGCGTCGGCTGGTGGTTCAGGAGTGGGCGCAGGTGACGCCCGGACGGCGGACGGGTGTTCCGGCGGTTGGAAAACCGGTGTCGGCGGGTACGGCTGTTGAAGCACCGCGCCAGCCGGCCGTCGTCTACGCCTGACGGTTGGCCGCCGCGTCGGCTAGAATCAAGTGTCGGTGTCTCGTAAGGGGGCGCCGGTGTTGGCCCCTATAGCTCAGTTGGCAGAGCTGCAGACTTTTAATCTGTAGGTCCTGGGTTCGAGTCCCAGTGGGGGTACTCCAATAGATCCGAGAGCGGCGGGAAGTTTGTGCGAGGGTGCCTTGGGTTGGGTCCGTTGACGAATGCACTCGCTTTGTGTTACATTCCATGCATGAGTAATTCAACCACTTTGACTATCCGGCTGGACAGTGACATAAAGGAGGCAGCGCGCCGCCGGGCGGCGCGTTTGGGCATCAGCCTGGGCACACTGGTCGAGAACGACTTGCGCCGGTTCATCAACGGCTATCCGATCATCATTGACGATGATTCGCTCGTGCCTAGTGAACGGTTGAAAGCTGCCATGTCAGAGGCCGACGCGGAATATGCGCGCGGGGAAACTGTGTCGGTGCCATCTGGAAATATCGGTGAATATCTTGACAAGCTGGCCAAGGCGGCAGCGTGATCACCGGCCACATCGACCGGTTCGAGTTGTCTAAGAGCTTCATTAAGGCTTTCGCGAAACTGACTGATGGCGAGCAGCGGCGGGTCAACCAAGCGATGACGACAGCCACGATCGACTTGGCTCACCCGATGCTTCGTGCACACGATCTGAAAGGCGACTACGCGGGTACGGTGTCAATTTCTGCTGGCGGCGATCTGCGCATTCATTTGCATTTGGTC
>WRFI01000279.1 GCA_009778875.1 Propionibacteriaceae bacterium
GCAGCTTGATCTACCAACTCAAGGGAGAAACCCTGGTGGGGTGGCTGTTCGTGATAGGCGCGCTGCTGGCTGCCGTCAGTCGCAACCTGTTGACAAGGCTGTTCCTGCGGGAGTGACGCCCAAAGCCAGTCGGTGTGTGGCTGGAGTGAAGACGAGAGGCTGGCCAGAGTGAAGGTGGGAGGCTGTCTAGGTTGTAAATGAATCGTCGTCAAGGTGGTCGGCCACTTGCCCGCGGGCGGTGGATCGGCTAACCTTGTGGATGCCGAAGACCGCCGGTCGTGCGTCCCCCTGGGGGCCACGTCAAAGCCCACAAGGCACCCGCGCAGGTGGAAGTGACACCCGTCAGTTGACGAAGTGATTGCCCCGTGCCTGCGCGCGGGGCTTTTTGTTTGCTTGGTGGCCGAGGCCGGGTGACGGCATCGTCGCCCGAGAGTCAATGAGTTAAGGAGACCCAATGGCAAGGCCTGACAAGGTAGCCGCGGTCGAGGATCTGCGCGAGCAATTCGCCGGGGCCGACGCCGTCGTGCTGACCGAGTACCGGGGTCTGCGCGTCGCCGACCTGAAGAAACTTCGCAGGTCGCTGGGTGCAGACGCCAGCTATGCCATCGCGAAGAACACACTGGCCAGACTGGCCGCCAAGGACGCCGGTATTGACGGCCTTGACGACGCGCTGGCCGGACCGACCGCGTTCACCTTCATCAAGGGTGACGTGGCCACGGCAGCCAAAGGGCTGCGTGACTTCGCCAAGGCCAATCCGCTTCTGGTCATCAAGGGTGGCGTCATGGACGGGAAAGTCCTCGACGCCACGCAGGTCAAGGCCCTAGCCGATCTGGAAAGCCGCGAAGTGCTGCTGTCCAAGCTGGCTGGTGCCATGAAGGGCACGGCGCAAAGGGCGGTTTCGCTTTTCGCCGCGCCTTTGACGCAGGCCGCGCAGCTGTTCGGCGCCCTGCAGGCCAAGATGGACGACGGCTCAACGGCCGTCCAGGAGCAGGACGACGCGCCGGCCAATGCCGACGCGCCTGAGGCATCGGTGGAAGCCGACGCCGAAGCGGTGTCGCAAGATGCCACGCCGGAAACCCCGGCAACAACCGACGAGCCGGCTGACGCCGTCTCAGCAGAATAGGAAAGGAAGCCGTCATGGCTAAGAAACTAACCAATGAGGAGCTCCTTGACGCATTCAAGGAGATGACGCTGATCGAGCTCAGCGAGTTTGTCAAGCTGTTCGAGGAGACGTTCGACGTCAAGGCCGCGGCTCCGGTGGCTGCGGTCGTCACCGCCGCCCCGGCTGCGGATACGGTCGCCGAGGCCGAGGAAGAGGGCAGCAGCGAAGTCGACGTCGTCCTGGAAGAGGCCGGCGACAAGAAGCTGCAGGTCATCAAGGAGGTGCGCGCGCTGACGGGTCTGGGTCTCAAGGAGGCCAAGGATCTGGTGGACGCCGCCCCGAAGATCGTCCTCGAGCGTCAGAACAAGGAAGCCGCCGCCAAGGCCAAGGAGACCCTCGAGGCCGCCGGCGCCAAGGTGTCGTTCAAGTAAAACCCCTCAAGACGGGGGCATCTGGGCAACTGGGTGCCCCCGTTTTGCTTGTCCGATGCGCTCGGTGATGGATCATGGCCCTTCCCGGGCATCCAGAGGGGCCCAAACCCATCGCCGAACGCGTCACATCACCGCCATCGGCTCCAATGTCACGATTTGGCAACACCGGGGCTGCTGGCTTGCCAAACGGTGCCGTATCGGCCAAACTGGATGTCACGGTTGCTCCGCACTGCACGCGGTCAGCCGGGTTGAGGCTTGGTTTGAGCAGGCCTTCTAGTTTTGGTGCCGTCAGGCACTTGCATCCGGGCGTGCTATGCCCTAAACTATGTAACTGTCCATCGCCATGTGCGGCGTCGTCATATATTGGGCGGCGGTTTGCACGCCTCACGTTCTGGATGGGCATCTTGGAAGGATCGCACCTTGGCCGCCTCGCGCACCGCATCTAAGAAGTCATCTGTCATTTCACCTAACACGGGTCGCATTTCGTTCGCGAAAATTCAAGACCCGATGGAAGTCCCGAACCTGTTGGACATCCAGATCACATCCTTCGACTGGTTGGTCGGGGCGCAAAGCTGGCGCGATCGCGTCGCCGAAGCCGCCCGGGAGGGCCGTCAGGACGTCAACCCGAAGTCTGGCCTGGAGGAGATCTTCGAGGAGATCTCGCCCATCGAGGACTTCACGAAGACGATGTCGCTGAGCTTCTCCGACCATCGCTTCGAGGAACCGAAGAACACCATCGCCGAGTGCAAGGAGCGCGACCAAACGTACTCCGCACCGCTGTACGTGACCGCCGAGTTCATCAACAATGAGACCGGCGAGATCAAGTCGCAGACGGTGTTCATCGGCGATTTCCCGCTGATGACGCCCAAGGGCACGTTCATCATCGGGGGGACGGAGCGGGTCGTCATCTCGCAGATCGTCCGCAGCCCCGGCGTGTACTTCGAGATCACCCCCGACAAGACGTCCGAGAAGGACATCTACACCTGCAAGCTGATCCCGTCC
>WRFI01000280.1 GCA_009778875.1 Propionibacteriaceae bacterium
ACATTTCGTCTTGGCCGATTGATTGCGGTTCTCCTGATGTATCTGGGGTAGCTCACTTGTTGGCTCCTTCCTTGTGCTGTGCCGCCCAGTCGGCGGAATCCGTTGGGATCACCGCCAAATACTGGTCCCCCTTGACTGCGGATTTGGTGTTACTCATATTGCCACTGCCCCGTCCCTCAAGCGTGTGCGGGAAACCCACAAACCACGACGACGACTCACGCCACCATCAGCGACAATAGCCGTGCCAGATCGTCGTCGTCCGCGTAGTCGATGATGATAGTGCCGTGGGTCTTGCCGGGGCGCACACGGACGCGGGTGTCCAGGCGGTCCGTTAGGGCGGCTTCGGCGGCCACGGCCGCCTCACTGATGTCTTGCTGAACGCGTTGTCTATGTTGTTTTGCCTTGTCAGCACCGGTTTGTGCCAGAGTGACCGCTTCCTCGGCGTCCCTCACGCTGAGACCTTCGGCGACGATTCGGGCGGCCAACGACTCTTGGGCGCCGGGGTCTTCAAGCGCCAGCAGGGCCCGGGCGTGTCCGGCTGACAAGACACCCGCGGCGACCCGCCGCTGCACTGCCGGCGGTAGTTTCAACAGCCGGATGGTGTTGGAAATGTGTGGCCGAGACTTCTTGACCTTGTCGGCCAACTCGTCCTGTGTGCAGCCGAAATCACCCATCATCTGCTGATAGGCGGCCGCCTCTTCCAGAGGGTTGAGTTGTACCCGGTGCAGGTTTTCCAGCAGGGCGTCGCGCAGCATGTCCTCGTCATCTGTGCCCCGCACAATCGCCGGGATTGTCTTGCGGCCGGCCCGCTGGTGCGCTCGCCAGCGTCGCTCGCCCATGACGATCTCGTAGGCCTCGCGCGCGGTCTTCCGGACGACGATGGGCTGCAGCAGCCCGACTTCATCGATCGACGCGGCCAGTTCGTCCAGGGCGTCTTCGTCGAACACCTGGCGCGGCTGGTTCTCGTTGGGGCTGATCTGGTCGACGGGGATCTCGGCAAACCATGACCCGTCGGCGATGGGTTCGGACGGGTTGAACCCCACCGCGATGTCGATGGCGGCCGACGCCGGGTTCTCGCCGTCCGTCCGGACGAACAACTCACCAAGCCCGCGCCCCAAGCCGCCGGGACGTTTCGTTTTGCTAGTTGTAGCCATTTGATTCCTTTACTTCACTGGACGCCGCGCCAGGCGATTTCACTGGCGGCCGCGCGGTAGGTGCGAGAGCCAACGGACGCCGGGTCGTACGTCAACACCGTCTGCCCGTAGCTGGGCGCCTCGCTGATGCGAACTGAGCGTGGTATGACTGTTTCAAGGGTTTGCCTGCCGAAGTGCGCGCGCACCTCTTCCGCGACCTGGCTGGAGAGCTTCGTGCGCGAGTCGAACATCGTCAAGAGCACGGTGCTGAGCGTCAGGGCGTCGTTCAGATCGGTCTTGATGAGTTCGATCGTCCGCACGAGTTGGGTGACGCCCTCGAGCGCGTAATACTCGCACTGAATGGGCAGCAGGATCTCGCTGGCGGCAACCAGGGCGTTGATCGTCAACAGGCCGAGTGCCGGCGGGCAGTCGATCAAGACGTAGTCCACCGCGTGATCCTTGAGGTAACGCTTCAGCGCCTTGTCCAGCCGCTTTTCTCTGGCCACCTGCGATACCAGTTCGATTTCCGCGCCAGCCAGGTCAAGCGTGGCAGGCAGCACCAGGACTCGCGGGTCCTCACTGGAGACGACGATGTCCTCGGCAATGGTGTCCGACTGCAGCAACACCTCATAACTGCCACGGGCACCGAGACGGTGATCAACCCCCAACGCCGTCGAGGCGTTGCCCTGCGGATCGAGATCAATCACCAGCACGCGCAGGTCCCCTTGGGCCAGCGCGACAGCCAGGTTGACTGCCGTGGTCGTCTTTCCGACGCCGCCCTTTTGGTTGGCGACGACGAAGATGCGCGTGTGAGCCGGGCGTGGCAGCGTGACGGCCTGAGGGGGAGTTGGAACTGGCTCAGGAGCCGGTGGGGCGGCGCGGCGGGCACCCGGGTTATCAGGGTCATGGCTGGGTGTTAGCTCGTCACTGGCTGACATCGGCGGCGCTACGAAGTGCGGGCTGCTCGCGTCCCACGCGGCCGTGCCTACCTGATCAGGTGACGGGTACGAAATCCGCGCCGTCTGACCATCATGCAATGTTTCACGTGAAACATTGGTCTGTGACAGCGGATCCAAGCCGGGCGTTTGCTCCTCCACGTAGGCCTCCTAACGAGCATGTCTACTCTACCGGTTCCGGACCAAATCGTGGGTGCCAACAAACGCCACCTGTGGACAAGCCGCCGGAGTGAATTCCCCTCTGGGGAGGGACGTCGGCAAAGCCGTCGCAGTGAATTCCCCTCTGGGGAGGGGTGGCGGCGGAGCCGACGGGGTGAATTCCCCTCCGGGGAGGGGTGGCGGCGGAGCCGACGGGGTGGTTAGGCGCGAAGCGCCAGGAAAGGGCCGTCGGCAAAGCCGCCGCAGTGAATTCCCCTCCGGGGAGGGGTGGCGGCGG
>WRFI01000281.1 GCA_009778875.1 Propionibacteriaceae bacterium
GGTCTCGACCCCACCTGGGGCGATGGCGTTGCAGCGGATGCCGTCCTTGCTGTACATGGCGGCGGTGTTCTTCGTCAGGCCGACGACGGCATGCTTGCTGACGGTGTAGGCGACGCCGGCGCACGTGCGGATGGCGGCCTCGGACGCCAGGTTGACGATGGCGCCATGCTTGGCGGCGATCATGCCCGGCAGGAACTCGCGGATGATCCGCATCATCGAGGTGACGTTGATGGCCAGCACCTTGTCCCACAGGGCGTCGGTAACCTCGGCGGTCGGCAGGAAGCCGTCCATGATGCCAGCGTTGTTGATGAGGATGTCCGGCGTGCCGCCGGCGGCCTCGGCGATCTTGGCCGGGGCGTCGGCAGCGGTGATATCGACGGCAATCGGCACGTAGCTAGCACCGATCTCGGCGGCGGCGTCGTCAAGGCGCTGCTGCACGACATCGACGGCGATGACCCTCGCGCCTCCGGCGATCGGTAGTTTGGAGGTGGCAAGGCCAATCCCCGACCCGGCGCCGGTGACGACGGCAAGCTTGCCTGCAAAGCGATCTGACATGAGTGAAACTCCTTTGAAATAGTTGGACTTCGTTGTCGATTCAGAATACCACGGATACCCCCCGGGGGTAACCACCGAAAATTCCCCTCACAGGAGGGGAATAGGAATGATCAATCAGAAGTCTGCCGTCACCGGGTCCGCGCCGTGACGGTCGTTGCGGTTCAGCCCGTCGATGGCGTCCATCTGGGCGTCAGTCAGCTCGAAATCGAAGACCATGGAGTTCTCCTCGATGCGCGCCCGCGCCAACGACTTTGGGATCACCACGTAGCCATGCTGAATGTGCCAGCGGATAACCACCTGGGCGGGCGTGCGCTCGATTTCGCCAGCAATCCGGGTGACGGTGTCGCTCGTCAGATCGGTGCCCCGGCCCAGCGGGCTCCACGACTCGATCAGGATTCCCCGCCGCGCCATCTCGGCCGCCAGCGCAGCCTGCGTGAAGCTGGGGTGCAGTTCCACCTGGTTGACGGCCGGCGTCTCGCCGCGCAGTTTGTCGAGGTGCTCGGGGTTGAAGTTCGACACACCGATCGACGTGGCCAGACCCTCGCGCTTGAACTCCTGCAGTTCGTCCCAGGCGGCAATGTATGAGTCGCCATAGACGCGCGGGGACGGCCAGTGGATCAGGTAAAGGTCAACGTGGTCAAGTCCCAGTTTCTCAAGGGACGAGTTGATCGCCGCCCTCGCCTTGTCGGGTTCGTGCTGGTCGTTCCACAGCTTCGTGGTGACGAACAACTCGTCCCTCGGTATGCCCGACTCGGCGATGGCCGAGCCGACGCCGCGCTCGTTACCGTACAAGGCGGCTGTGTCAATGTGGCGGTAGCCAACCTGCAAAGCGATGGCGACCACGCGCTCGGTGTCCGCCGGTGGAACCAGGTAGGTGCCGACGCCGAGCTGGGGGATCGACTGGCCGTCGTTCATCGCGCTTCGGGGGATAGTGAGGCTCATGGCTGATCCTTAGGTGCTATTTGCTCTTGATGAACTTTGCCGCCAGGAAGCTGACGACGGCGACGATGACGCCGCCCGCGAGGGCGGTCAGCCACCCGTCCACATTCCAGCCGAGGCCCAGCTGACCGCACAGCCAGGACGCCAGCAGCATCATGGCACCGTTGATGACGAACAGGAAGAGCCCGAACGAGAGCATCACCAGGCACCCCGTCAAAGCTTTGAACAGCGGTTTGACCAGGGCGTTGAGAATGCCGAAGACGACGGCGACACCCAAAATCGTGAGAACACCCTTCACGGACAACGGGTCGGCCAGCGTGATGCCTGGCAGCACCCACGTCGCCACGGCCAAAGCCAAAGCGTCAATAATGATGCGTTTGATCATGTATCTATCTTGTCATGCCAGGTCGCTCATACGGCAGGTCACCTCATGGGCGGCTTGATGCCGATCGATTAGGCTTGGCTGATCAACAACAAGCAGGAGTGACATGGATATCGACGCAGCGTTGAAGGCGACGGCACCGCTTCGCGGGCGCAACTTCCTCAAGGAGGTTGACTTCACCCCAGGCGAGTGGACGTCCCTGCTCGATCTGGCGGCGGCGCTGAAGGCCGAGCGGGTGGCGCTGGGAGTTGACCAACCGCAGCGCCTGCGGGGGCAGTCCATCGCGTTGATCTTTGAGAAGACGTCGACCCGGACGCGCTGCGCCTTCGAGGTGGCCGCCTTCGAGCAGGGTGCTCACACCACAATGCTGGATCCCCAGTCCTCCCAGATTGGGCACAAGGAGTCGGTGGCCGACACGGCGCGGGTGCTGGGACGGGTGTTTTCGGGCATCGAATACCGGGGCTTCGGCCAGGACATCGTCGAATCCTTGGCCGACTTCGCCGGGGTACCCGTCTTCAACGGGCTGACCAACGAGTGGCACCCCACCCAGATGTTGGCCGACCAGTTGACGATGCGCGAGCATTTTGCCGGCCCCCTGGCGGCCGTCAAGCTGGCCTACCTGGGCGACGCCCGCAGCAATGTCGGCAA
>WRFI01000282.1 GCA_009778875.1 Propionibacteriaceae bacterium
CCCTCTGGGGAGGGGTATTCGGTCGCTTCGCTCCCTGTTACACCTTCGTCGCGTTCGGCATACGAGCAAGCTCGTCTGCGCTCACTGCTCCTCGGTGTGGCGGCGGAGCCGACGGGGTGGTCCTCAATCTCCGACCAATCATGGGTCACACCACTAGGCTTGAGAGCATGCAACGCATGGCTCAATTCACGACGTTTGGCGTTGGCGGCCCGGCGGGGGCGCTTGTCGAAGTCGCGACCGCTGAGGAACTGATCGACGCCGTGTGCGAGGCGGACGCCTCGCGGCAGCCCTTGTTCGTCCTGTCCGGTGGGTCGAACGTCCTGATCGGGGACGCCGGCTTCGATGGCACGGTGGTGCGCATCACGGGCGGAACAGCCGGGCCGGGCTGGGTGTGGGCCGGGGTGGGGCTGGACGATCTGGTCGCCTGGTCCATCGACCAGGGCCTGGCGGGGTTGGAAGCTCTGTCGGGAATCCCCGGGCTGACGGGGGCCGCGCCCGTCCAAAACGTCGGCGCCTATGGGGCCGAGATCGCCCAGGTAGTCCAGGCGGTGCGTGTGTGGGACCGTCATGAGCGCAAGCAAATCACCTTGTCGCCACCTGAATGCGGGTTTGCCTATCGCGATTCGGTATTCAAGCAATCCCGGCGGGCAGGTGAGGCGACGGGCCGATACGTGGTGTTGTCGGTGCTGTTCGACTTGCCTGCAAGCCCACTCAGCGCGCCAATTGCCTATGCCGAGTTGGCTAAGGATCTCGGCGTCGAGCTGGGCGCCAGGGTGCCGGTGAGGGACGTCCGGGACGCCGTCCTGGGTCTGCGCCGCCGCAAGGGCATGGTCGTCGACCCGTCCGACCCGGACACCCGCAGCGCCGGTTCGTTTTTCACGAACCCGCTCTTGGACGAGTCGGCTGCCGCGGGGTTGCCCCCGGACGCCCCGCGCTTCCCGCAGCCGGACGGACGAACGAAGACGTCCGCCGCCTGGCTGATCGAGCACGCCGGGTTCGGCAAGGGCTACGGCGACGGCGCGGCCAGGCTGTCGTCGAAGCATGTGCTGGCACTGACGAACCGGGGCGGCGCGACAGCGGCCGATATCGTGGCGCTGGCCCGCACCATCAGGTCAGGTGTTCAAGCCAAGTTCGCCGTGACACTGGAACCAGAGCCGGTGTTGGTCGGCGTCGAGTTGTGACTTAATTCCCCTCCTTAGCCTGGATCCACCGATGCTGAGCGTAGCGAGCGGCACCAGACAGGTGCGATGGCAAGGCGGCAATGCGAAGACAGGCTGGACGCATGTTGAGTGTTGTCAACGCAGCCAGGGTGCCTGTATAGGGTCGCGCAGCAGCTCATGATCGGTGGATTCAGGCTTAGGAGGGGTGGCCCGAAGGGCCGGGGTGGTTTGTTGCGCTCCTGCAGGCGCTTGGAAGACCACCCCGTCGGCTCCGCCGCCACCCCTCCTAAGGAGGGGAATATACACCGACGGGTCAGTCGTCCAGGGTTGTCAGATCGCCTTCTGGTTCGCCCAGAGCCCGGGCCCGCAGCACCCGGCGCATGATCTTGCCGGAACGGGTCTTGGGCAGCTTGTCGGTGAACTCGATCCACTCCGGCTTGGCAATGGGCGACAGGCGGGACGCCACGTGCTGGCGCAGCTCCTCGGCCAGGGCGGGGCTGCCCTCGAAGCCCATTCGCAGCACCACGAACGCCTGGATGGCGTGACCTTTCACCTCATGTGGCAGGCCGATCACCGCCGCCTCGCCGACGGCCGGATGTGACGCCAGCGCCGATTCGACCTCGGCGGTGCCCAGCCGGTGACCGGAAACCTTGATGACATCGTCGGTGCGTCCGATCACCCAGAGGTATCCGTCCGCGTCCCGGCGGGCCGAGTCGCCCGTCAGATAGACGCCCGGGTACTTCGACCAATAGGTCTGGATGTAGCGCTCGGGCTCCTTGTAGAGCGTGCGCATCATCGCCGGCCACGGGTTCTTGAGGACGAGGAAGCCCTCTTCGCCGTCCGCCACCGGGTGACCGTCCTCGTTGAGGATGTCAACCGCCTGCCCGAAGAACGGCTTGCCAGCGGAACCGGGCTTGAGGGGCATGGACGGCGTCGGTGTGATCTGGAACTGGCCTGTCTCGGTCTGCCACCAGGTGTCCATGATCGGGCAGCGCCCCTGGCCGATCACGTTGAACAGCCATTGCCAGGCCTCTGGGTTGATCGGCTCGCCAACCGTCCCCAAGAGTCGCAAGGACGAAAGGTCGTGACGCGCGGGCCACGCTTCGCCGAAGCGCAGAAGTGTGCGAATCGCCGTGGGGGACGTGTAGAAGGTCGTGATGCCGTAGTGCTCGATCATCTGCCACCAGCGGTCCGGCGTGGGGTACGTTGGCCCGCCTTCGTACAGGAAGATCGTCGCGCCGCACAGCAGCGGCCCATACACCAGGTACGAGTGGCCGGTGATCCAGCCGGGATCGGCGGTGCACCACCAGCGGTCCTCGTCCCGGATGTCGAAGGTGTACTTCAAGGTGGTGTATGTGCC
>WRFI01000283.1 GCA_009778875.1 Propionibacteriaceae bacterium
GAAGGTTGTTCCGGCTTACCTGTTGACCCCGGTCATCGTGACCAAGGACAACCTGTGCACCGCGTACGACCCCGCCACGGCCGCCGGCCAGGCAGCCGCCGCTACTGATCTGTGCAAGAGCTAACAGCAGCGAAACCAACAAACGACGGCCCGTCCTCACAAGGCGTGAGGGCGGGCCTCGCCTTGTGAGGACGGGAAAATCCCCCTTCAAAGGAGGGGAATGAACAGGAAGGTAACCGACCACCCCGTCAGTCGCTTCGCGACTGCCACCCCTCCTAAGGAGGGGAATTGGAAATCGTCGGCGCTTCGCACCGTCGCCCTTTTTTCCAACCCTTCGGGACCACGCCGTCAGTCGCTTCGCGCCTGCCACCCCTCCTAAGGAGGGGAATGGAAATTGTCGGCGCTGTGCTATGTCTCAGGACTTCGGTAACAGTTCTGTATCAGGACAGCGGTGACGGTTTTGGGATTGTTGGTGGAGGCAGTTGATTGCGCAGGACTTCGTGACGCATCAGTTGCCTGATCCGGTTGGAGCATATCGGAAGCCTGCCGGTTGGTGACTCGGCACGCCGAGGCCTGTTTCAATCTGCCCAGTCTGGTACACTATGTATCACCGACCCGGTCCTCCACGTGAGGCCGGGTTTTTCAGTTTTCAATGACGCGGTCGAATGGGGCCAGCCCATGGCCATCTTGAGCAAAGCGGACACCGGGTCACTCATGGTTTCCAATATCGTTGCGACACCATTTCGCGTCGACGGCCTGATTCATGCCTTCCTGACAATTCGCACAGCTGGCGGCACGATCGAGTTTCGCGGTCCCCGCCGCGGCATTGAAGCTGCGCGCCGCATCCTCGGCAACCTTGTAAGCACGGCAGCGGCCAAAACGCGAAGCGTGCCCCGCTTGTCGCACAACTTCAGACGGCGGGTGCCGGGCTAGCGCAGCTGCTCGGCGATGGCGTCAGCGTAATATGAGGGCTTCTGTTCTGGCGCGGGCGACCCATTTTCCTGGCCGAGGGGGCCGTCCGCCCTCCTCTTTTTCGTAGCCCCAGAGGGCTCGAACAAATGTTCGCACACAAAGCGATGTCCATCAGCCGAACGGACTAGACACGATGGCCTAGCCAGGCGTACATTTCGGTGTCATGAGCACACCTCCAGCAGATTGGTATCCGGATCCTCGCGACGCTGCGACTCTCCGCTACTGGGATGGCGCACGATGGACCGAGCACACCCACCCGGCACCAGTGCCTGAACCACAACCACCAACACCTCCGCCTACGTACGAAGCGCCACGGCGAGGACACCCTGAACCCGAACCGGAGCCGCAGTCGGCCGCGCTCCCATCGCCTCAAGTGATGGCTCCCCAGGTACCTCTCGCCCAACCGGCTCCTCAGCCGGCTACGTCACAGGCTTTCGCTGCTCAAGTGGCTGCTGTGCCGGAGGCCAAGGCGAAGACGCCAGTAACGAAACGCTGGTGGTTCTGGCTGATCATCATCGTTGCGGTCATCGTCGTCATCGTCGAGGTGGCTAAAGGTGGCGGGTCGTCCGGCAGTTCACCAACAAGCAACCCGACCGCGGCGCAGTCGGCCCAGACCACTGGTACGACCGTGCCGCCAGCTGAGACAACGACTGAGCAACCGGCTGCGCCAACCCGGGACAATTCGTCGGCCGTAGCCGCCACGCTTGGTGCTGGCACGTTCACGGTTGGAACTGATTTGCAGCCCGGTCGGTATGTCATCACACCCGGCCAAGGCCAGCAGGGGAATATCAGTGTCACCTCCGCGACCGATCCGTTGAAGGTTAACGAGATTCTGGGTACCGCGTATGGGATTGGTGTGCCGTCGGTCACCACTGACCTGGCACAAGGTGACCAGGTGCAGATTCAGGGCATGTCCGGGGTGGTGTTCACCCCGGCAGAAACCCAGATGAGCGACACGCTGACGACCGGGCAGTGGGAGGTTGGCCTTGACATCGCCCCTGGTCGTTATGTCGCTACGCCGGCAGACGGGGAGCAGGGCAATCTTTATGTCGATGGTTCGGGCTGGATGGCGAAGGTTAACGAGATTCTTGGCGGCGATTACGGTGTGCCGTCGGTGACCGTCACGCTGGACCAGGGCGACATCATCGACATCATGGGGCTGTCGTCGGTATCGTTTGCGTCGGCGTGACCCTACGCCGCCTGGCGGCTTCCATGGCGTCGGCGACTGTGTTGAGACGGTCGGGAAATAGGTACCCGTAGAGGTCGAGGGTCACAGCGCGAGTTCGGCAACCCATGGCTGCACCGTTTCGTGGGTCACCTTTGACAGCCGTAGGGCACCCCAGCGAGGTTTGACATGGGCGCGGGTGGTGGCCGCCAGGCTTCTCTTCTGGGCGTGTGCAGGAAGGTGACAAGCCCCAAAATCCCCCTCCTTAGGAGGGGTGGCGCGAAGCGCCGGGGTGGTCTTTCTTTAGCGTGTGCGGGAAGGTGACCGACCACCCCGTCAGTCGCTTCGCGCCTGCCACCCCTCCTAAGGAGGGGAATGGGC